>DAOSBX010000021.1 GCA_035361075.1 Candidatus Hydrogenedens sp.
GACCCAATTTGACCATGGTCCAGTAATAAGTTGTGCAATGAAGTTTTGAATTAAAAGGACAGTCCAAATAATTATTGGGTAGTTTGGGAAAGGGTTTTTGCTAAATATTTGTTTTTTAGTTGATTTCCAAACATAGCAAATAATTAAAATGGTTCCAGATAAAAGGATTGGTAGAAATACTAACCATAAGACGCCATCCCAGTACTCTTCATTGCCGAGGTAGATATTTGCCCAGCCTTTTAGTCCGTTTCGCAGGGAAAGAGTAAGGGCTAAAAATACCATAAGAAATAGGGTAATTCGTTCCAAAATGGCTTTTTTGTTTATTTTCTCATGAATAATTGAATTATTCAATGGCTGGTTGGTTAGGAAATAGGCAATCCCATAGGCGAAGCCGATGCTTATCCCTCCTGACGTTTCCCAGCATCTCCACCAATTAAATTTATAATCTTGCCAAATAAGGTTTGCCCATTTCCAGTTTTGGAGTAATGCCCAGCCAAGTCCATTGAGAATTCCTACGGTCAGAATTAAGGTTATGTTTCTTCGGTCTTTTCGAATAATCTCTCCCGTTAGGATACCGAGATATAATCCCAAATGCATAATAGCGGAACGGTTATCATTTATAAGCCTTCGCAAATTAGGGTTATTTTGCAAGTCCATATATCGTTCTTTAATGGAGCTGTAAAGGGGTAAACATATTTCGGGAAGATATTCGAAAAAGAGTCTGGCTATGATAACACCTCCAATGGCAGAGGCAATTCGTAATAGCCATTCTTTTTTCGTTACTTCTTTTTCGTTATTACACCATGCCAAGAAGCACGCACCTAAAGCACCCCAAGGAACACCCGCAATAAACATCCATATAAAACCGTAATACCGTGGTATTGGGATAAACTCGCCAGCAGAGTAGTTCGTGAGCAGTTTCCCCTCGAAGAATGAGGGCCATTGCATCCAACCACGGGCTCCTGAAATAGCAATACCTAAGGTCATTGCCATTAATCCTACGGCGTTTACATAAGGGCGGATTGAAATTTGGTTTGGGTCGTAGGAAAGGAACCACCATGCAGTAGCTAATGTTATCCCTGCAAATAAACATCCATTAGACCCACCAAAACCTGAACAACCACGAACTGCCCAGGTCATACCTCCTAATCCCATAAATAGAAGTGTTGGAAGAATTAGTTCATGAACATAAAAATGTATTTTTTGTGTGTTCATTTTCTCTTTCCTTTGTATCTATTTATATAAGACCAATAAAAATACAAATTGTTTCGAGAGAAAGAAACACAAAAATGTGCAAATAAAAGACAATATTCCCATTTTCATTGTGTTTTAATTTTGTTTTTAATATGCCTACCTTTTTTTAAGTCTTGTTTGACGGTTTAATTATAAAAAGAAACGGGCAACTCAATCACTGAGTTGCCCTTAAAACTACGCCTAACAGAACAATATTATATGAAACCTAATTGTTGGCTTTACTTACGGCTGTTTTTATTTTTTGAATACCGCGTGGTACTTTTGTAAACTTTCCAGCACGGATATATCGGGCACAAACGCGGATACGACGTACTCTACCGTTTTCATCGATAACACGGATTTTTTGGAGGTTGGGTTTCCAACGACGTTTCGTTATCCCTGTTACATTTTGTCCGATACCGCCTTTTTTCTTTGCTTTACCACGGCGGATTATTGAATTTCCGACTATCGGTTTTTTTCCACTGTATTCACATACAAATGCCATTGGGGAATCCCTTTTTAGTTCAGGTTATATTACGTTCGAAAAAAAGGAAGATGTACTGCTATAATATCTCCATAACACAATATACAAATAAGGGATATAATTATATCAATTTTATAAACTAAAAGCAAGTTCAACCTACCTATCCTTAATTGGAAAACGGAAACAAACGGATTATCAGCCAAATGAATTTTAAGTATTGCCTTTCCTATTTACAAATAGTACTCAATATTAGCATTGTGCTCTTTTTATTAATAGCATGTTCCTGTTCACGATGGGGCACAACTTTGGAACATAGAATTGTTTCCACAATGGAACCACAGTTAGAAGAAATATTAAATGACCTTCACAAAAATGATGAATGTATCAAGTCTCTTAAAGGTCGTGGCACATTTACATTAAAGACACCCCAACTTGATACTATCTATCAACTGCATCAGAGCGATGTTTCTTTTCGTGCTCCTGATTTACTTCATATCATTGGACGAAAATATACTGCGACGGTTTTACGAATGACATGTTATAAAGATGAGTCGCTAATTGAGTTACCAACAGAACGTGAGTTTTATTACCATAAAGGGAGTGAGTATTTTGAGTCATCCGATGTTCATGTAACACCTTTGGATATATTCAAAGAAACATTTTTACCTGAGCGTTGGGGAGAACTTCCTTCAAATCGTGTCGTATTAACGTCTTTTGACAAAGACCATCAACAAGCCATTATAGAAATTTACTACGACAAACAACATCATAGATTACAACGTCGCATTACTGTTGAGGGAGTCCCTTGGGTTCTTGTGCGAAATGAAAGATATTCAAAACAGGGAACACTCATTTCAAAAAGTGAACGGGAGAGCTACCTTGTTACTTCAGAAGGGATTCATTTCCCCGAAATTATTCGCTGTGAATTTCCACAGGAAAATGCGTTTATGGTCATTAAATTAACCCGCTGTGTTTTTAACACGAATGTAGAACCACCGTATAGTTCTATTTCAAAACAGGTTAATATATTACGTCAGTCAGGGTATACGCCTGTAGAGATTGAGAAACGTTAATGGATTTAGAAAATGATACAGGAGCCAAAATTATATGAATAAAACAATTCTTACACGACTTTTTCCCGAGGAGATAGCAGAAGCATTTGGATTGGAATTGTATCGTGGAAGGCAGATATTTCGGTGGCTTCATGATAAGCATATTTTTGATATTCAGGAAATGACTGATTTATCTAAGGAGTTACGCCAGCGATTGACTGAGCAAAGCATCCCCTGTCAATCTGAAGTTGTACATATACAGGAAAGCCATTCGTCAGGGACTCAGAAAGCCCTTATCAAATATTTGGATGGTCAGTCTGTAGAATCGGTAATTATTCCACATCGCAGACGAATTACTTTTTGCCTTTCGACACAGGTAGGTTGTCCTCTACGATGTGCGTTCTGTGCTACGGGCAAAGTCGGATTTAAGAGGAATCTAAATGCAGGTGAGATAGTAGAACAAGTTTTGCATTTATTGTCACGAGTTGAATTAGGAGATAAGACACCTAATATTGTTTATATGGGGATGGGTGAACCTTTCTGGAATTATGATGAGGTTATACGAAGTATAAAACTGATTATGCACCCGTTAGGGATTAATATTGGGGCGAGGAAAATTACCGTGTCTACCGCAGGTGATGTTAAGGGCATTATGCGGTTTGCAGATGAAGACTGGCAGGTGCGACTGAGCATCTCTCTCCACGCTGGGAATGACACACTTCGCTCACGGTTAGTGCCCTTAAATCGCAAATATCCACTTGATAAATTAGCGGATGCCATCCATTATTATCAGAAAAAAACGGAACGCATGATTACTTTTGAATATGTTTTATTGGGCGGTGTTAATGATTCATTAGCCCACGCACAAGAACTTCTTGATTATGCCAAATCGTTCAAGTGTACAATAAATATTATTCCATGGAACCCTGTACCTGGACTTTCATTTGAACCACCCAAAAATGAGGTATGTGAAGTCTTTTTAGAATTTCTAACACAAAATGGACTTAACGCAACTTTACGAAGAGAGCGTGGTCAGGATATTCAAGCAGCGTGTGGTCAACTTCGTCGTACTATGATTGAAGTGGAAGGGCTTATGTAATAATCTGTCAACAAATAAATTTTCCCATTTGTTTGTTACCCTTCAATTTCGATATTTGTTTTGCCTTCAAGGCGACGGATAAGATTATTTAATGCTGTTTCTACTTCTTTCCGTTTTTGTTCTATTTTTTCATTGGATTCATTATCTGGTGGAGCAATAGGTTCTCCAAATTCAACATGGATTTGGGCAAACGGCTTGGGTACGGGAAATGAATCCCACGAATTCAAGTGCCATGCTTTGTTTATTACTGCACCCATAGGCACAATAGGTGTTCTTGTACGTGCTGATAGCACAGCGATTCCTGGTTTCGCAATACGTCGAGGTCCCTTCGGTCCGTCCATTGTCCAGCCAACACAACCAGTATATTCTAAAGCCTTCTGTAAACCATTTAGTGCATCACTTCCACCGCGAGAACTGGAACCGCGAACCGCTTCTATGCCGAAACGGCGTACAATTCTTGAAGCGAGTTCACCATCGTAACTGTAGCTTGTAAGAGTGTGGTAATTGGTGCCCTGGAAAAGATGTGCTCCAAAAGCCATGTGTTCATGCCAAATGGCAATAATGATTCGCTTTTCAGTATTAATAATTCTGTGAACACATTCAATATTTGTTACTTCCCATTTACATGTGCTAAAAAGGCTTTTCAAAGCAATGGCTATTATAGACGGGAGGAATGTTAATGCAATTTTTTGGGAAAAAGAGAAATTATAAGGGCTATCGTATGGGATGTCAGGAAATCTCACGTTGTTCCAAACTCCGAACAAGTTGATATACAGTTCTTGTTCGCGGCGTAGTTAAGAAGGCTGAGGTTCCACGACGCATAATTTCTCCGCTAATGGCTTCTATTTCTGTTTTTCGTCCATTACGGATGTCCTGTAACATTGATGAGATATTGTTTGCAGTGAGCTCACAGGTTTCTTCCGCATATTCTATCATACTCCGCGAGAAACGATACCCCTCTGTTCCTGCAACCTTTGAAGCTTCAGCAACAAGTTCCCGTAAAAGTTCACGGGCTTCACGAATCTTTAGGAGAGCCCCGTTAGGAACATTAAGAATGGCTGTTAGAGGATTGATACCAGCATTGATAACTGTTTTTTCCCATATTACCTGCCCAGGGCTATTTGTTATTTCAATTTTGAATCCAGCTTGTTCAAGTATGTCCAATGCTATTTTGACAGGGGCTGTTGTCCAACTACCTAAAACGGTGACGCCAGAAGCGGTATGTTTCGTTTTGCCTTCTTCTAAAAGTGTGGCAGATTCTGTTGTCGTACCAGCGAGTATCCGTTCTGCATTGGTCTTTTTACATAATATCTCTACATTCCCAAGTCCATTTTGTAATGTCAAGATGATTGTATCCTGAGGAAGAACCAGAGAGGCTGTCGAATATGATTTGACCAAAATAATAATAAGGTCCTGTCCTGCTGGAATATGGGATGTAATATGAACATGGTATGTTTCGATTTTGTCCCCTTCATGAATTTCTATTCCATTCTTTGTTAGACGTGTGATACGGTCTTGTTTATGGTCTATGAGATGAACACGAAAACCTGCTTTTGCTAATTTTCCTGCAAACAAGCAACCTAATGCTCCCGGCCCTACTACACTAACTGAATAAGATTTACTCATATTCTCCTCCTTAGGATTTTAACCACACAGATTTTATTTTCTTAAATTATATTATAGAAGAAATTCCTATGTAAACAATATTTTAAGGCTTTATAATAAATGCTTTTTTAAAATCGGGTTCTTGCGAGAGGATGTTAAGGGCTTCTCGTGCTTTCTTTTCATCAGCAAAGTTGATAGCGATTATTTTTATAAATGGACCCACCTTTTGAATTTTAAATTGGTATTGATTATTGTATTTCTTGCTTACTTTTTCAACTATCTCTTTGGCTCTTTTTTCTGCATCTTTTCCGCTCAATGCTGAAAGCTGTAAGGAATATGTTTTTTCTTTCTTCGTTTTATTTGTAGCATCAGTAGTAGCAGTAGATGGTTGAGTGTTTGAGTTGTCTTTGGTTTGATTTGTAATACCATTGTCGATGGGAGGGGTTATAGGAGATAAATCGAGCACGGGTGGTTTACTATCAGGTGATGTGTCATTTTGTGTACTACTTGTCATGGTAGTTTGTGTCGGTGGTAGCGTTGTATCTGTTGTAGTAGGTAAGTTAGATGGTGAATTATCTACAGGTGGAGTTGTTGACGATTGTTGAAGAGGTGTATCGGGTTGAGGTGCTGGTGATGCCATATCAGTAGATGGTGTAGTTACCGTTGATGCTAAGGAAGATGTGTCATTATTATTGGAAACAGTTGTTTGATTTGCAGAAGTATCTGGTGAAGACGCTATTGGTTCTGAAATCTCTGTCTTATCTTCTTTAGCAATATCGATATTGACCTGTTTTTTTCCTATATATACACCTACTAAAAAGACAACAATAAAGAAGAATATCAAGCCCACCAATATAAAAATTAGTTGCTTCGCAGTTATCTGAATCCCTAATGGGTCTTTTGGTTTATTTGGAAACGGAATTTGATTAAAATCAGGCATTGGTTATACTGTTAGTGTTTTGTAGGTTTGTTTTTTCTATCTCTGTGTTTCCTTCAAGTCGTCGTAAAATAATATTTTTGGCTTCTTCCATTTCTGAAAAGGTAAAGTTTGGGTCGCGTACTTCAATCACACGGTCATCAATACGGTCAATATACATTATTATATGTCCTTCCTTAGGTGAGATTGCCATTTCTTTTATCCGTTTAAAAACCTTTTCGCGTTTTAAGAGTTGAGAAGCAAGATATGCAATGGCAAGTTCCAAACGGGAATGGTCTTTTTCAATCATCTCATAGAATAAAGCTCGGAGAGGTGAATCTTTTGTTTCCTGTTCTTTATTCCGTTCTTTGGGGTCGACATATCGATGTCTCCATTGTGATAAAGCGGGTTGTTTTTCGGATTGTTGCCAGCAGGAGATACAAAAATCACGTCGTTGCCATTCTTTATTTAGTTCGACTATTTGAGACCATACCCACTCTTCGTGAGAGAAGGATTTGAGGCATAAAAGACATTTATTAGCATTTCGGCTGATTTTTATTTCCATTAACAACTACCTCTTTTTTTCTATAATATAATTATGACAAAATTCGCTTTTTTACTTCACTTTTGAGTTTGGGGTTGTGTTGTGCTTCCTATTACACTTCCACCAATTTTAAGTAGGTCCACTAAAATACGACGAGGGATATCGATAACACGGAAAGCTTCGGTGGTAATTTCTGCTGCACCACTTACAATAGTAACCCCTAATGGGGGTAATTCTTTCACCTGCCCCTTAGGACTAAAAGAAGGACCATGGACACGGAAACCTAATTGGATAGGATTCTGAATAAGATTCTGAATAATTTGGTGTCCGCGGATATTAAAGCTATCCCGAATTACTGTGATTTGCGATGCTAACTGCGGTGAAAATGTAAACGATAAATCGTAGTCCATATCACCATCGATAATAAACTGCCCTTTACCATCTATTTGTAAGCCTTCCGAACGGAATTGTAAATTAGGAGTTTTTATAAGGTCTTTCTCCATGGTAACATCACTCTTCAGTGAATAAAATGGTAACGTTGTAGGTATTCCAGTAGAAGATGTCTCTGGTGCAAATCTACTTAAGAACAAATCTGTTTCTACTTTCCCATTAACAACCTGAAACGAACCTTTGCCTGAGAGTGTATTTGCATCGTCCAAATCAAGTGAATATTCGACATTTCCAGTACATTCACCTTCAATCGCTTCGGGAAGATTTAGATGTCGCACAAGGTAAATCACAGGAATATTTTTCCATTGTGCTTTAAGAACGCTCACGTTCTCGGGGCTGGACACAGAGTAGCTCCCTTCAAGTGTTCCATTTCCTACATTTGCAGAAAAACGATCTAAACCGGAACTATCCGGCCTATCATATGCAATACCCTTAAAGTTTGTTCCTTCCCATGGAAGCATTGTAATCTTTTCTGAATTTAGAACAAAAGTCCAATATTCAGGAGGTCCAGGTGGTTCCTTCTTGCGTATCCGTTCTGCCTCTGCTTCTTCTTTGGAACGAAGTGGGATTAGCCATTTTACACCAATAGGCGGTATTGTTGCTTCTTTTGCGGTAATTGTAAACATACGTGTCCTGTTGTTCGGGTCACGTTCATCAATAAAAGCCTGCACAGATACATCCTTCGCTTCTAATGGAATCTCAGTTTCTTTTGCAAGAAAAGATGCCCAATCGATATCTACACTGATTTTCATAGTTTCGCCATACTTTTCATTCTTACCTTTCTTTTCCCATAAGAAGGAGCCATTTTTGCCAACTCCTCCTCTTCCCTGATAGGGGATGTTTAGGCACTTGCTTGCTGTATTAATATCAAGAGCACTGGAAGTGATATTCACTTTGCGTAAATTAAACTTTTTATTGAAATATGCATACTCAAATCGTGCATTCAGTGGAGTTGATTCTAATTGCCCAATACCATCAATAATTAAAGATTTCTTTGGGATGATATCGACCTTTAACTCAGGGATAGTTGCACCTACTCCAATTCGTTTATGGAACCACCATTCATAGCCAATATCCGCAGAGGTCAATTCCGCATTCAGTTGAGCAGAAATCTTTTCAGGTGTATAGTGTAATGTTGTTTGAAATGTAGCACTGCCCGAAAGTGAAACATCATCATCCTTTTTTATAAATGGCAGATTTTCCAACCCATTAAGAGTACCATTTATCGTAAATATTCCAGTTTTTTCCTGAATTTTATAGTTTCCTTTTAAGGTCATTAATGAATCATTATATATACCAGATAAAGAATCAATAGTCAGTTCATTTGTATCAAGAATGCAGGTTGCTGAGATATTATCTACTTTTATTTTTAATGGACGATATTCAACAATTCCATCCTTTAAGACTAATGTTCCCCTTGGAAGTTGCCCTTCTGGAACCCAACCAATTTTAACTAATTCAAGTCGGGCTTGGATTGTGGGTAATTCGTCGGTATTAGGATTAAACTGGATTGTTCCATTTGTTACATCGGCTAACGCTTCTAACATAGGTTTTTTTATTGTTCCTTTGACCCCAAAACGTAAATTATTCAGCTGGTCAAAAGTAAGAACAAAATTTCCATATTTTTCTACCTGCTGTTGAGTAAATGAGGTGATTAAATCCTCTAAGGGTATCTTCCGCACTTCTAAAGTTATGTCTAATTCAGGAGTAGGTTTGTCGAGGAAAATTAAACCTGATAAACTTCCATCAAATTCTTCAGAGGTAATATCTGCGGTTGTTATTCGTAATCGTTTTTCTGCCAATTTCAAATCTGCCAATGCTGTAATTTCACCCGTGATTGATTGAAATGGGACATTTTGAGATTTTACCTTTATATCTTCAAAGGGTGCTTCTAATGCAATAATGAGAGTTTGATTTGGATACCCAGCAACACGTAAGGACGGGGTAATAGCCCCCTCAGGATACAAAATATCAGAGAATGATACTACCTTTTCTATTTGGGATAAAAGGATTTTGTTGGACTCCGCTCGTAAATCAAAGTCTTCAAGGGAACGAAAACGCAAATCTAAATTTAGTGACGTTTCATCTGGAATTTCTGGGAGGTATGATACTGTAGTGTCTAACTTCATTCGAATTTCTGATGAATCAGAAAGTCTATAACAATCAAAACTAAACTTCTTGAGTTGAATTTCATGTTCAGGAATAAGTCCTTGAATAACAATATTATTTCGTTCCCCTACAACTCTGAAAGAAATATCTTTTAAGTCTATTGCGGAATTGGCATTTTTCTCAGAACGAATGTTCTCCCAAAATGATGGGTCTTTAATATTTACCTTTATATCAGACTGGGCAATCTGAATCATGTCAAAACTCCATTCCCGATAGAATAGATTAACCCAGTTTACATGGACAACGGTGCGGGGTATTTCCGCCTGAAGTTGAATGCCTTGATAATCCATCCGAAACTGGATGTCGTCAATGCGGAGTCCTCTCAATCCATTTGGGATTATTTTGCCAATTACAAGGTGCCCGTTAACCTTTTTGCTAATATCTCGCTCAAAATTTTCTTTCACCGATAAAATTTTATACCTGCCATATAAAAACCCAGTTGAGAGAAGAATTGCGAGAATAACAAAAAGGACTGAAATAAACCTTAACCTATAATTCGGATGTCTTACTACATCTGTTGGAATTTTGTCGGGTATCTGAACGATTCAGGGACTCCTTCTTTAATAATTTTAATTACGTTTCCTTCGTTTCAGCAGGATTTAATAAGCCAACTTTCTCTAAGATTTGATTACGAAGTTTTTCGGTTATTTCTGGATGTTCTTTTAAGTATCTTCTTGCAGATTCTTTTCCTTGTCCAATATTTTCTCCATTATAAGAGAACCATGCACCGCTTTTTTGAATAATCTTTTCATTAATGCCGAGGTCAATCAAATCTCCTTCATAAGAAATTCCTTCTTCAAAAAGGATGTCAAATTCAGCAGTACGAAATGGAGCACTTAATTTATTTTTGACTACTTTGGCACGGACACGGTTTCCTATTTCGATATCCTTTTCTTTTACAGAGGTAACTTTACGAATATCAATACGCATACTGGCATAGAATTTCAAGGCTTTACCACCTGTCGTAATTTCAGGATTGCCAAAAAAGACACCTATTTTATCGCGAACTTGATTAATAAAGATGACTAACGTTTTAGAACGGCTGATGGCTCCTGTAAGTCTACGCAGTGCCTGCGACATAAGGCGTGCTTGTAATGCCATATGTTGGTCACCAATTTCTCCTTCTATTTCCGCTTTTGGGACAAGTGCAGCAACGGAATCAATAACAATTACATCAAATGCATTACTTCTTACCAGATTTTCGCAAATATCTAACGCTTGTTCAGCATAATCAGGTTGAGATACCAACAAGTTATTAATGTCAACGCCAATTTTTTCAGCGAAAGCCGAATCTAAGGCATGTTCGGCATCAATATAACAGGCAACACCTCCATTTTTCTGGGCATTAGCCACCACATGCAGGGCAAGTGTGGTTTTCCCAGAGGCTTCCTGACCGAAAATTTCAACAACACGTCCCAATGGTAAACCACCGATACCCGTCGCAATATCTAACGATAAGCAACCTGTTGAGATAGTTTTTATCCCTTGGGTAAATCGCACGTCACCCAAACGCATAAGCGTACCACGCCCATATTGCCGTTCTAATTGACTTACCGCTATTTCTAATGCCTTACTCTTTGCTTTTGACTCTTCAGGATTTGGAACTGAGGACATATTTCTTCTCCATCTTAGTGTAAATTATAAATTTAATTTATCATGTGAAAATATTTTCACTCTATATATTATGCATATTTTATCTTTTATTGTCAATTATACTACGATTAATTACACTTGTTTCATTTTTTCAATCAAGACTGATTTTCGTTATGAGAAAATCTGACAGGAAATTATATTTTTTGAGCGGATATTTATTCTTATCAACGTTTCATCTACTCTTTTCTTTTTGTTTGTTCCATAGAGTAATTAGAGCATGATTAACATCATCATAATTAAATGTCCATTGATGGCGAGGTAATTCTTCGGGCAATTTTACTTTAAGCCAGCTCAAATATTTTTTTCGTGGTACTTCAAAAACTCCAAACCGTTCTAAATGCTCTGTAAACACCTGACAATCAATAAGTGAAATATTATGAATTAAGGCAAATCCGCATAGAGCAAGAAAAGCAATCTTTGATGCATTTGACTTTCGGTAGAACATGGATTCACCCACAAATAGTGGACCTAATTGAAGTCCATATAATCCACCGACTAATTGTGAGTCTTGCCAGCACTCAATTGAGTGAGCATAACCTAAATCATGCATTCGGTTGTATGCTTGTTCCATATCAGAAGTAATCCACGTCCCATCTTCCCATTTTCGTGGGGTTCTTGCACATGCGTGAATAACTTTGTGAAAAGACGTATCCGCTGTTATTTCAAACGGTTTTCTTTTCCATTCTCGCCATAACCGTTGAGGAATGTGTAATAAATGTGTTGGTAAGACTGCACGTGGGTCAGGGGAACACCAACGAATTGGCTCACCTTCACTATACCATGGGAAAATACCCTTTCGGTAGGCATCTAACAATCGTTGAGGGCTCAAATCTGCGCCATACGCAACTACCCAGCCATGCCATTTATGTTCTGGTGGGAATGGGTCTTCTGCTGTAAGCCAAATTGTTTTATGCATAACTACCTATTCGGTTCAGACATAACCCCATAAACATCAACATGGCGGTCTGTAACTCGTTCTACGGTTAAAAAATGAAGTCCACATTGAGATAGTTGTTCCTGAATTTCTTCAGGCGTAAATGCAGATAAAAGTGAACGGAAATATTCTTTTTTCAATAGACTTGATGCATCGCCAGCATAGGTATCGACAATTTCTTGGGCTTTCTCCGTCGATATAGGTCGGAATAAATCACGTAGGAACAGGAAACCATTAGGTTTAATAATCCGCTTGATTTCATTCCAAAAGGGCATGGGGTCTAACAAATGATGCAATAGGCTATTTGTAAAAACTACATCGATAGAATAGTCAGCAAATGGTAGGAACTTAGCATCACTAAGTATCCAAATCGGCTTCCTAATTCCAAATTGCTTCTGTGCAAATCTCAACATTGCTTCTGAACCATCTACACCTATAATATGCCAATCCTCATTTCTCATAAATGTTCGATACGTAATATCGCCAGGACCACATCCCAAATCGACTGCTATCAGTTCTCCAGACAGAGGAAGGATAGAACATAATTTCTCTACAAATTTTTCGTTTACATCAGAAAAATCAGTTATCGAATATGCCTCTGCTTCTAATGGGTCGTCCATAAGTTCGGGTTCAGGTTGTCTCTGCATAAAAATAGGTCTCCTTTCCCATTCTAAAAAATCTGCATATTATGCAAACCATTAATATAAATTACACTATCGTCTTAACAAATCTCAAATAAATTCAAATTATTTTTGATGGGGAAAAAAAATCATCTTTCCCTTCTCAAAATATAGGAAGAAGCTTATTTAGATGTGTCCTTTTTCTAAATAGTTATTCGACTTTTATGCAGTCTAATCCAGCCATATAACTTGTAGATTGTTCATTTTTACCAATAATTCTCAATTCAATTTTATTTTGTCCAGCCAAGACATTCGCTTTAAATTGAATAGAGTCTCGTACTACTTTATCTTTATTATAGCCATCCCATTCCGCTACTTTTTGGGAATTAAGCCATAATTCTACTTTTCCATAATCAGGTGCTTTGGTATACCACAGGGTTATTTTTTTATCTCCTGCCATATCTGATGGGACATCCACAGTGGTTACATAATTCCTCGGACCTTCAGGCTTAAACCATAACTGTTTTCCATTGCTCCATTCATTCCCAAACCCTGACAAATCCTGTTCAACTACAGTGTCATCTAAATTCTGGAATGCTAATAATCCACTTTCAATTTCAATTGCCCCAGGTTCATAATGGGTCGCTTGAGCTGGGGCAGATTGAGGAAGTCTATCTTCAGGAGCAGGTAATGGTTCAAACGGGATGTGTGGTTCTGTTTGGTACCAATAAGCAACAGAACTAAAATCATCAGAGCGGTCATTTGCATGCCCATGCTCTATAGTTACACGGATAGATTCTTTAAATGGGACTGGGTCAAGGATATGGAATCGATATACATTCCATTTTTCACCACGTTTATGTTCTCCTCGCAAAGGACAACCAAAGAAAAGATAGCTAAATGCAGGTCCGTAACACCATGCACCGCAGAAGTAATCCTCGGAACCTGTGCCGTGCAGAGACGGTTTTTCTTCGCCATCCACATAAAACCTGTCGTCACCTTCGCCCCACCAACCATCTGCCCGATTGTGAATGGATAAACTAACACCTACATAATGTCCTCTCCCCTTTGCTTCGAGGAAAGTATAGTCGGTTCCTTCAGTGCAAGGATATTCTTGACGGTAATGAGCATGGAAACGTAACGGTGTATCTACTTTTCCTATTTGGCGATAGTCTACATAATAATAAAAAGCACCACAAACATCTGTCCCTTCATTTGTGATAGTAACCAACGCACCATTGGCAAATGGCATATACCAAAAGCAATTGAGAGCATTTGATGTTCCTATCTGAATAGGGTAACTACTGTACGTGTAGTATTGGGCATGTCCTAATCCAAAGAAATCCCCGATAGGTGACTCTACGGACGGATTTGTTTCACCGTCCCAATACATTCGCAATACAAGGTTCTTTAAATGATTTGGGTCTTTACTGGATATTGTTACCCATATATGGGTAATAGCACCTGCACCTTCAATTTTTGCCAATGTCCTTGTTTCGCCAATGGCAATAGGTTGCTCTTGCATACCATCGGCATTACCTCCCGTCCTGTCATAACTTGATATCCGATGTGCTGTAAAATCTTTTTCATCTGCTAATGATTCTGCAAGAGTCTTAGCAACGACTGACGCTGAAAATGTGAAACCCAATGCAAAACATAATACAAACAGAAATAATGTGTTTAAAATAAAGTTTTTCTTCATAAACCTTCTCCTTATATTTGTATTTTAAGTTTATGACCATTTTACACAAATTTAGGTAACAAAAAAAATTGGTAAAATACACAAAAACTAATGGTCTGTTGCGTTCACTCATAAAAATATCATTTTAAGAACCCTAATTAAATCATTTTTCACTAATTACTACCTGTATTTTTTAATAAACGGATATAAAATTTGATAGCGGTGGTGTAATTGTCGATACTAAGTCTTTCATTAGTACTATGAATTAAATCGAGGTCTTCACGGGTGAACTTCATAGGCTGGAATCGATATGTGTTCTTAACAACGTCCATATAGTTAACTGAGTCTGTCCCACCTAAAGTTAATGCACTCGCTACAGGAATATTACCCCATATAGCATGAATAGAATTGACAATTGCTTTATACCCTTCGCTATTACGGTCAGATAAACGACTTGCTTCATCTGTTTTCTCAGGGGAGAACGGTTGTATTTCAACTCGCGGGTCGTTTATCACTTTTTTAATATAGTTTATTACCTTTTCGCTATTATCTCCAGGTAACATCCGCACATTAACTACAGCCCATGCGTTTGAAGGGAGCACATTTTCCTTCTCACCAGCGTGGAACAATGTAGGAGCGAAAGTCGTTCGAATAGCCGCATTAGCACTCGGAATATTTTCAAGTGCTTTTTTTAATATTCCACCCAATAGCCACAAATTAGAACAAACAACCCGCATCGAGAAATTCATATAAGGCGATAGGTCTTCTAACATCCAACGTAGTGGACCTTCAAGGGTTGCAGGCATAGGATTTCGTTCTATTTTAGATATGGCATTGGAAAGAATACCAATAGATGTCTCTTTCGGAGGTTCCGCAGAATGTCCGCCAGCGGTAGTAACCATGAGTTTTAAGGATAAATATCCTTTTTCACCAATTCCAATAAGGGCAGTAGGACCATTAATTCCTGGGAGCAGTCCCTCTGTAACTGCCATTCCTTCATCTAAACTAAATTCTGGTCTGATTCCTCGTTCTTTTAATAATTCGGCAACCTTTTTGGCTCCCTTTCTACCACCTACTTCTTCATCATGACCAAATGCAAACAGGAGCGTCCTTGTCGGTTGATAGTTTTCCTTTAGCAAATAATTTACTGATTCCAGTAAAGCCATTACATCACACTTCACATCAATAGCACCTCGCCCCCAAATATAACCTTCTGCTACTGCTCCCGAGAACGGAGGGTATTTCCATTGACTCTCAGTGCCTTCTTCTATAGGAACAACGTCATAATGTGCCAAGAATAATGCTGGTGGTAATGATGGATTTTTCCCTTCCCAGGTGTAAAGTAAGCTGTATTCATTGACAATATCTCTTTTTAACGTTGCATGCACCTCGGGAAATGTTTCCTCTAAATATCGTATAAATTTCTTATACTCTTCCCAATCATTTTGCATCTCTTCTTGATAAGAGATGGTTTTAAACTGTAATGCTCGACCCAAATTATTTGCTATCATTTCTTTTTCTAATGAAACAGAAACTTCTTCTACTCTGGGGACTTCTTTTTTATGCCACCTTACTTTTTCTGCTCGAGAAAGGACAATAGCAAGAATTACGATTAGAAGAGTTAATACCCCTACTAATAATAAACGGATAATTTTTCTCATAAGATTTTCCTATTTTAGGTTATAATAACTACTCTATTGAGCTAATGTAACATTCCAACCACGTGCTCCGAAAATTGGTTGTATATTTTCAGAAACCACATCCAGAGGTACCTTTGCTTGTATTACTACTTCTTCATCTGGACGCAGAACTATACCACCCTCTGACCAGTAGACACGGGGGAGTTCATACCCTGGTTTATCAGGCAAGTATAATTCAGGAATAATCATAAATGCGATAGTATCCCCTTCATTTTTGATTTGTACGTTAAATAATCGTTCATTATTCGTTTTTAGTGCTTCTTGTCCTTTGAGACGAATCTGTGTTGGTGTTAACTCGTTTAACTTCGTAAAGTCAGCTACAGATTTTGGGCGAGTGTAAAATATTCCTTTGAGGTTATGGCCAGTGTCTCCTGGAATATCTGGCTTATCGGATAACCAATAAGTATTTCTTGAAATCAGTTGGTTGTTTTCATCAAAAAGTTGTAATCGTAAAAAGAACATGGGACTTCTTTGCTCTTTTGAGATATCTACTTCCATTACCTTTGTTTTTCCATCTTCGGCAACCTCGACAGCAGATTTATCCCTTGACCAGAAAATTTCACCATTCAAATAAAATGCTTCTGCTAAGACCTTCAAATTAGAGAACTTCTTTCGGTAGCTATTGACCAACCACACACATTCATCATCATAAGCAAAAAGGACATGTAATGGCTCGCATGCTTTTTTCGCCCCGTAATATGCGGATGTAGGCCGTAGGTACCAATCAACATAATGCCATGTAAGTGTGGCAGGCCAGGCAACATCATACTTCCATGTTGTTATCCCTGTAGCTGAATATTTATTTCGTGCGTAAGCCTCAAACATCCCTCGAGCACTGTTATAATTCATTGTTTCCACTTTTTTGGAAAAGTCTTCTAAGTTATCTGCCTGTCCATAACAGCGGTTCATTGCCTCACGAATAGCATAGAAATATGTCCCTCCCTGAATTACAGTATGGAATGACCACGCCTCTGTGTCGAGAGCAGGCCAGAGCTGGTCAGGGGGTAACATTTCCTTAATGCTCGTAGGCGAAGCGATAATTCCACCAATACCTCCTGATTGTGCAAATCCCCATGCACCATCATGTGTCCTAAGATAATAATGTGATGGACTTGCATACGTCCAGAGTTCCCGAGTGCCTGTACGTGTTCCACCTGTAGAACGACGGGTAGTGGTAACAAATGTTCCAGAATGTGGTTGATAGGTTCTATGAAGTCTATGTTTTTCTATGAAGTCTTTATATGCAGTATCCAATTTATCTGATGGGAATGTTTCATCATGTCCAAGAAAGTGAACCAGACTGGGATGGCTCCGTATTCGTAACATCATGTCTTCAACACAACGAATAGCAAGGTCTTCATCTAAAATAGTCCGCCCGAAAATCTGTTGTGTAACCATAACGCCATACTCATCGCACAAATCATAGAACAAATCCGTTTCACGAATTGAGAATCCTTCGGAACGAAGCATATTCAGTCCTGCTTCTCGGGCAAATCGGATAAGGGCTTCATAACGTGTACGTGTTAAACGTAATAGCATGTCAGAGGTCATCCATGCTCCACCACGAATCAATATTTTTTCACCATTTACATAATAAGTTCGCCAATCCTCATTGTTTAGTTCTGTATATACATCACGAATTCCGAAACGGGTCTGGGCAATATCAGAACACTGGTCATTTATAATGGCTTGTAGTGAAAGCTGATACAGATTTTGTTCTCCTAATGGAGCAGGCCACCAAATGCGAGGGGAGGTTATATGGAGAATAGGATAATCGTGTGGGGTGAATATAATCTCACGTTTTTCTCCAGGTTTTAACTGAACCTTTTGTTCAAAAACACGGTCTTCAATTTGTCCTCTCACTGTTGTTTCAACTTCGTATGTCGTTAAATTAGTAGCCCAAACAGAAACCGTTAAATCAGCACTGTCCAGCGTTGGCAACGATAGTTTCGTTTCTACATAAGGATGTCTTAGGGCAACCGCCCCTTGATTTTTTATATAAACTGCCTGCCATATTCCCATGTTTAAGTCTGGTGGTTGCGGATTGTGGTCGTCCCAACCTGTTGTGGCTTCAATTTGTTTTGTATCGTAATCTTTTTCTGGCAATAATCCTGGGGGAGAGATTTTCAATGCTAAGGCATTTCGAGCACCATAGTTAAGGTCATTAGTCACAAGAAACTCAAATCTACGAAACATTCCCTTCACTTCGGAAGAGTCT
Source organism: Candidatus Hydrogenedens sp. (assembly GCA_035361075.1). Taxonomy (NCBI): domain Bacteria; kingdom Pseudomonadati; phylum Candidatus Hydrogenedentota; class Candidatus Hydrogenedentia; order Candidatus Hydrogenedentales; family Candidatus Hydrogenedentaceae; genus Candidatus Hydrogenedens; species Candidatus Hydrogenedens sp. The sequence continues at coordinate 18,359 of DAOSBX010000021.1, forward strand.
GCTATTTTCTTTCCATTGAGCCAAACTTCTGCTTCGTAATTAATTCCATCCAGATGAAGTGTGCATTCTTTTCCTTTCCACTCTTCAGGAACATCAAACTCCGTGCGATACCACCACGGGTCTCGAAAAGGACTATCTTTGGGCATAATTAACCACAGTCCATCCTGATAACCAGGCACATTCTTAAGATTTGTGCCATAATACAAATTTGGGTATACACCTGCATCTTCAAGAATAGCAAGCACAGTATTCGGGACTTGCGTTTTATACCAGCCATCTGTTGATTTACCCACTGTTGACCAGTAATCTCCCTGCTGTTCTAATCCCTTTGAACTTTGAACCTGCCATCCTTGGTGCAACGTTATTACATCACCAAACACAGACGGGATAGCAAGAATAAAGCTGATAATAAGTATTTGTCGTAATGTTCTTTTTTTTAGATATTTACTTGTTCTCATAACACTCTCCTTTATCTTTATTTATGAGTATATTGAAAATCTACTTTTCTTTCAAATAGAGTTGACTAAGAAAATGAATTGTTAATGTTTTTTTAGTTATACTTAAAACACTTTTTGAGTAAAACAAATAAACAAACCTTACAACAACAGGAGGGTATCCTTATGGTAAATGAAGGTGTAATTAATGCATGGCTTTATGGCACAGAGTGTAAAAGTGATTTGCCAAAACCTGCACGTCCTTTACATATCGTCTTGCTTGGAGCCCCAGGAATAGGTAAAGGGACACAGGCAGAGTTTTTGAGCAAGAAATATGGGGCTGTCCAGCTTTCAACTGGCGATGTATTTCGTGCTGCAAAAAACACACCTGCTGATTCGTTAAGCCCGGCAATGAAAGAAGCGATGGAAGCCATGAAAGCAGGTAAACTTGTCTCGGATGATACAGTGATTAATCTTGTTCGTGAACGGAAAAATTGTTTAAGTAGCGGTTATGGCTTTTTACTTGATGGTTTCCCGAGAACTGTGCATCAAGCAGAAGCATTAAAACAATTATTGGCAGAGTTAAATATTAAATTAGATGCGGTTCTAAATTACACATTAGATACTGAAGAAGTAGTTAAACGATTGAGTGGTCGGAGAACTTGCAAACAATGTAAAGGAACAGCACATATCATTTTTAACCCACCCAAGGTTGATGGTATTTGCGACAAATGTGGTGGCGAATTGTTTCAACGCGAAGATGACCAACCAGAAGCTATTCGTGTGCGATTAAAGACATACGAAGAAAGCACGGCTCCATTAGCGGATTATTATGAAAAAGAGGGGTTACTAATTACTATTTCTGCGGAAGGAACTCCCGAAGAAGTATTCCAAAAGACAGAGACCATTTTGAAACAACGGCTCAACATATAACAATACCTATTTTATTATTGCCCAACATTTCTAAAATAAATGTTTCTATTTGCCAAACACGGAAGATGAATTTATAAGTTAAATAAATCTTTTGGCAAGTGAGTTGTTGTTTCTATTTCTATATTTAAACTTTTTTCTAATTCTGGATAATTCAATTCGTGATTATCTTTCAACAGGGGTGTTACCTTTGGCAAATAATCTAATATCTTGGCAAATCCCTGTGGATTATAAACGAATACTGGCAATCCCCTCATTAAAAGGTTTCGAGCCACACTAAGACTCCCTCCTGCATGGGAAGGTTGAAATACACAACCGACATGAGCAAGTGTTGCTATAAGTTGATTACGTCGGACAGCCTGTGATTTTAACCAATCGGCGTCAGGCAACCATGGGCTTATTAGTTGCATATTTCCATTCTGGATTCCTTCTTCCCACAACGGAGGTATGTTGAAACAAAAAATACCACAAGGAAGAATAACACGTGTAAAACCACTTAAACTTAGGACTGTCTCATGTCCAATACAATCAACCCCTACTGCACCTCCAGAGATATGTGAAAAACTATGTTGAACAAAAAATTGAACCGTATCTGAAACCAGTTTTGCCATATATTGGGATGGTTTTGTTGTACCAACTACCGCAACGGTTTTTACAGTATTATCTAATGGAAACTTCCCCTTAAAGAACATTATAGGAGGTGCATCATTTCCGAGAGGTAACCATTGTTTTGGATACTTATCGGAGCCAATGTATGCAATAGACCAACCTTCTTCTAATATTTTATTAAGATATATTTCTGTTTTTATGAATTCCTCTTTATCAAAAACAAGCCTCGTTTGTAAATAGTTATTACAATGTTGTCCTTCTCCATTCAAAAAACATAATACATTGTCTTCTCCCATTGATAACAAGGAATGAACTATTTTCCAGGATTGTCCTGTTTTTCTTAATAAAACCAGAAAAAAGCATGTTAGCCGTTTTGCTATGTCGGATGTCGAGAATGTGCTATAAATCATAATAGAAGAATATTTCCTAATTTTTTATCAATAAAAATTTGAACTTAATGTTAAAAAGGTATATTATTTATAATAATGTCAACAAATAATATATTATAAAATATTATTATAGAAATAACTTTACATAAGGTGATATTACGTATGTTTGACTTAAAAGCACTTCAAGATAAAATTCCACGATATGTTGTTGGACTTGTCTCTGGAGCCTCATGTGATGGTATTGATGCGGTATTAGTTCGCCTAAAGGGTACAGGACCGGAGATGGCAATACGACTTCTTGCTTCAAATACATTTCCATATACAGAAGACATACGACTGGCATTATTATCGGAACATAAAACGGAACGTGAAGTATGCCAATTAAACTTTCAGATAGGGGAATTGTTTGCCCAAGCAGGGTTAGAAATGATTAAGATTGCAAAGGAACAAAATTTTGATGTGGACTTAATTGCCTCTCATGGACATACCATTGCACATTTAACACCCCCTACCTTTTCTAAGATTGGAACTTTGCAGATTGGTGAACCTGCAATTATTGCAGAACGTACAGGTTTGCCTGTTGTTTCTGATTTTAGAGCACGTGATATGGCAGCAGGTGGTCAAGGAGCGCCATTAATGCCCTATGCAGATTGGATTCTCTTTCGCCGTTCTAAAAGAACTATTCTTTGTATTAATATTGGTGGGTTAGCAAATATGGCAGTAATCACACCTGAATTTGAAAATATCTTTGCTTTTGACACGGGTCCTGGAAACATGATTATTGATTCAACAGTTCGACTGTTAACTCGTGGTGAAGAAAACATGGACAGGGATGGTCGAGCTGCAAAACATGGACAAGTTATTGATGAGTTTCTTGAGTATTTGCTTGACCACCCCTTCTTCATTAAGGTTCCACCGAAAGCGGCGAGTCGAGAAGATTTTAGCGAAGAGGTTTATTTGCGTGATGCCCTTGCGAGTCGGAAGGAATACTCATTCGAAGACCTCGTTGCAACAGTAACAACAGTAGTAGTACGAACCATTGTCGATGCTTATGAAAGATTTGTAAAACCAAAATACGAAATTGACCATGTGATTATTGGTGGTGGTGGAGCAAAGAATAAAACCATATTTAAGTGGATTGCACGTAGTTTTGCACCGATACCTGTATTTACCAGTGACCAGTATGGGATACCTAATTCGTGTAGGGAAGCACTTGCGTTCGCTATTCTTGGAAATGAAACTATCTGCGGAACACCTGCTAATATTCCTCAGGTAACAGGTGCATCACATCCTGTTATTTTAGGTAAAATAACCCCACCTTAAGAATACATAATTGTTGATAATTAATCCTGAGTCACAGTTCGACGTAGAGTTAAAAGTTCCTTCATTACATTGGCGAGATTACCCTGATACTCTTTTGTTCCAAATGCATCATGCAATTGACGATACAGTTTATATAATTGATTATATATCTTTTGATTTTCTGGGTTTGGAATGTATTTTGTAGATTGTACACCCGTCATAGCATCTACTGCTGTGGCAAAATTATCATGTCCACCGTTTTGACTACCTGCGACTACCGAACCACAAATAGCAGAGCCTAAAGCACAGGTTTGTTGACTTCGAGATATTTCCATTGTTTTGCCCATGACATCCGCAAGGATTTGCATTACCAGCGGATTTTTCATAGCGATACCTCCGCAATTAATAACCCGATTCGCTTTTAGCCCATATTCTTCAAATCGTTCCATAATAACCCGTGCTCCGAAGGCAGTCGCCTCAATCCATGCTCGGTATATTTCTGCAGGCTTTGTAATTAAAGTCAAGCCAAGAATCGCTCCTGTCAATTGTGGGTCTACTAAAACAGTACGATTCCCGTTGTGCCAATCCAACGCTAAAAGTCCTGTTTCTCCAGGTTTTAACTTTTCTGCTTCTTTAGTTAGTTGTTCATGGGAACCTTGGGTTGGTCCTCCAGGTTGGATATATTGGACATACCAGTTATAAATATCTCCAAAGGCGGACTGTCCAGCTTCAAGACCGAACATACCTGGCAAGATAGATTCGGGGACAATCCCACATAAACCGGGGATATCCGGTAGTTGTTCCTCTAATGGAGCAACCATCATATCACAGGTAGATGTGCCTACAATTTTTGTTAGCACTCCTGGTGCAATACCACAACCGACTGCACCTAAATGTGCATCAAACGCACCTACAGCCACAGGTATCCCTGGACGTAGGTCTAATTTTTCCGCCCACTCCTGTGTTAATTCACCTGCTTTATCTTTAACGCAATACAAAATGTCAGGCAACGTCTGACGTACCCGTGCCAACTCTGGGTCAAGTGACCCTAAAAAGGTCTCGTCTGGATAACCATTCCAAGCGGGATTTGCCATCGCTTTATGTCCTGCGGGACAGATACCTCGTTTTATCTTACTGGGATGAGATGTTCCAGTCAGAACAGCGGGAATCCAGTCAGCACATTCAACCCATGTATAGGCTGAAGTAAATACATTCGGAGCAACTCTCCGACAGTGCAAGAGTTTTGACCAAAACCATTCTGAGGAATATGTTCCTCCACATTTGGCAAGGAAATGTGGGCGTTGTTGTTTTGCCTGCTGTGTAATTTCATCTGCCTCTGCATACGAGGTATGGTCTTTCCAGAGCCATGCCATAGCGTTTGGGTCGTTAGCAAATTCAGGATGAAAGGCTAAAGGTATTCCTTCTTTATCCACAGGTAGTGGTGTACTTCCTGTCGTATCAACACCGATACCTATAATAGTTCCTGGAGAAAAGCCTTTATGATTGTTTTTGGCATCCTCTATAGCCTTTTTAACTACAACTTCTAAACCTGTAAGATAATCTTCCGGGTGTTGACGTGCAAGATGGGGATCTTTGGCTGATAATATAATTCCTTGTTCGCCATGAGCATAGTTTACAACTGCAGTTCCTATCTCTTCGCCTGTCTGCACGTTTACTATTAATGCACGAACTGAATTTGTTCCAAAATCCAAACCAAGTGCATAATTTTCTTTCATGGTCCTCATGCTCCTATCTTACAAAAACCTATTCTTATGTTGTTTTAAGTATATTACATTTTTGGTGGGTTCAATTTAAACCTGCCTTAGTAGGAAGTCTCGTCTAATTTGACAGGACCACGAAATACCCAATACACATAACCTGTATATACAAGAACAATAGGCAAAACTGCTAATACAATTCCCAACATAATCGTCAATGTCTTCTGACTGGAAGCGGTATTGTAAATGTCCAGACTAAAAGCGGGATTTATAGAAGAACGGACTAAGTATGGAAACATATTTGAAGCAAAGATAAGAATTAGCATAAAAATGTAAGCCACATTAGAAAAAAAGCCTAATTTACCCTCTTCTCTCCAACAATATAATAAAGTGAGAGCCAATGACAAAACAGCAAATAAACCAGCTATAGAAGTTAACAAATTAGGTCTTGCCCATGGAACTGTGTAAAAACTAACTGACGTTAGTACAGCGAAAAGAATAAGGACTAAAAAACTTAATACTTTTGCTGTTTGTTTCATTTGGTAATTCAATTCACCTTCTGTTTTAAATTGAAGATAAAGTGAACCATGTAGGGCAAAAAGAACAATGACAAAAATACCAGTACACACTCCTATGGGATTTAGAAAAGAAAAGAAATTGCCAATATAAATTCCTTTTTCGTTAATAGCAATTCCTGTTATCGCATTTCCTCCTGCAACACCTAAGAGTAATGTTGCCACAAGACTTGAAATAGAAAATAAAAAATCCCAAATCCGTTTCCAGAATAGGGAATCAACTTTGCTACGGAATTCCAACGAAGCGGCACGGAAAATTAATGAACATAATAACAACATAAATGGTGTATAAAAGGCAGAAAATACAGTAGCATACGCTGTTGGAAATGCGGCAAATAAAGCCCCACCGAATGTAATTAGCCACACTTCATTGCCATCCCAAACGGGACCGATAGCGTTCATCATAATCCGTCTATGTTCATCTCTCTTTGTAAAAAGGTGAAGAATACCTACTCCTAAATCAAATCCTTCTAAAATTGCGTATGCAATAATTAGAACCGTTAACAATATAAACCAGATAACATTCAGTAGCATAATCTATCTCCTCTTCTGAAGAGTTTAGTGAGTTAGGACCTCAGGTCCCTTTTTGATTTTTTTCAATAAAAGAAATATATAAAGGATAAACAATACTGAGTATATTGTGGTAAACATTATCATCGAACCTAAAACTTGGCTTGCAGATACTCCAGGACTTATTCCATCCTTTGTACGTAGCAAATTTTGAACAATCCATGGCTGTCTACCCACTTCCGCTGCTATCCATCCGAGCATATTGGCAATATAAGGCAACGGAAATGAAAAAACAAAAATCCATAATAACCACCGATAATTAAACAGCGTGCCTCGCCACCATAAAAACATAGACAACGTTGTAAGAAGAATAAAAAACATACCTAACACTGCCATAATGTGAAAAGAAAAGAATGGCAGTGCTACTGGTGGTCGATCTTCAGGTGGAAATTGGTCTAAGGCTGTAACAGGCTTTGTAAAATCAAAATACACAAGGAAACTCAGGAATCCTGGGACGGCAACTCCATAATCGACACGTTGTGCCTGCTCATTTGGGATTCCGAATAAATAAAAGGGTGTACCTTCCCCAGTCGTCTTAAAATGCCCTTCAAATGCTGCCAATTTAGCGGGCTGATGTCTGGAAACTACAATGGCTTGATGATGCCCTGCTAATAAAACTAAATACGCACCTATGCATCCAAAAACCAATGCTACCTTTAAGGAATATTTAGCAAAGTTTTCATACTTGCCTTTCAATAAATAGTATGCAGATATACTCATTACTACAAATGCAGAATTGACAATTGCACTAAAAATCACATGTGAGAACCTTCCTATTGTGGAGTAATTAAAGAACATTTGCCAAAAATTTGTAATTTCTGCCCGTGGTCCTAAGGCTGTCTCTACAACATGATAACCTGCAGGCGTTTGTTGCCATGAGTTTGCCACGATAATCCAAAGAGCGGAGAGTGTTGCCCCTAATGCAACCATTAATGTAGCGAAAAAGTGCATCTTCTTCGAGACACGATTCCAACCAAATACTAAAATCCCTAAAAATGTAGATTCAAGGAAAAATGAAATTAACGCTTCTGCTGCGAGAGGCGAACCAAACACATCTCCTACAAAACGTGAGTATTCTGACCAATTTGTACCAAATTCGAACTCCATTACAATCCCTGTTGTAACTCCCATAGCAAAAGTAATAGCGAATATTCCTGTCCAGAAACGGGACATTTTGTCGTAAAGGTCTTCTTCTGTTTTAAATCTCTTATAGGACATAAAAGCCATAATCCAGCCCAAACCAATTGTTAACGGCGGGTAAAGATAATGGAATATTGCAGTTAGAGCAAATTGGATACGGGCAAGCATTAAAGCATCATTAAGCATAGTTAGTTCCTCATTGGTAAATTAATGATTTTTTATGCACAATTATAATAATATTTTATATAAATTTCTCCTATCCATAAACCGACAACAAAACTTTTTTGTTTTCTATTCCTAAAAACTTTTTTGTTTCCGCTAATAATATTTGCATTTCCTTGCTTCATCTGCATAAGCACAAATGAGGTCAAGTGAAGCATTAAAAAAGTGATCTGATGGTGATAAAATATATCCTCCTCCTTCGCCTGCTTGCTCAAAACATTGTCTAACGGCCTTTCGTGTTTCTTCTTCTGTAGAATTAATAAAATAATGGAATTGGTCAAAACCACCTATCAAACACACCTTGTCCCCTACTCTTCGTTTAGCTTCCGCAAGATTAACATCACCACCCATTCGTGGCGGTGTTAATGTTTCAATTGCATCAGGCTTCATACTGACAATTAACTCCAGTATCGGCATCATACCTCCGCAGGTATGATAAACCACTTTTTGTCCTTGTTTGTGAGCCTCCTCGATTAGTATAGAATCATACGGGGCAACAAATTCTTCAAAAATTTTAGGTGAAATTATGGTGGATGAAGCATCTCCGCCACCTAATTCTAAAATATCATACTTGGCTCCTTTTAGTGATTTTATGGTTGTTATTTTTCTATCCTGAAGAATTTTTAAGGATTCGTGAACCCACATAGGGTCATCATATACTTGTAAAATTAGGTTTTCTATACCAAACATGCACGCCAAATCTTGCCAACATCCTGGTTGTCCAAATATATCAAAACACGGCATAATTGTTCCCCGTACAAGTCCTCGTTCACCATAGGTTTCTGCTGATTGATTTATGTGCATGACATCATAGATAGGCTTTGTCATATATTGAAGCAGGTCAATATCTGATTTTTTTTTAATGGGTCGTTCTAAAAGCCAAATGGTATACTCATTGAACTGCCGAACAGCACTTAATTTACCTTTAGGAGTTTGTATTGTTACTTTTTCTGTTGGATATGTCCCATTCCATGATAGGACTTCAACGTCAATTCGCCACTGGTCTGATATGATAAATCGTTTTTTCTCATCCCAGTACTCATTGAGTTGTGGATTAGGCTTTAAAGGCTCAAGCCACAATATCGGGTCTAAACCAAAATAATCAAAAAATGGCTGGACATCCATCCCATTAAGGTATGTATTCAAGAAATAAGGCATAACATGATGAGTTGTGACAGGCAATCGGTCTGGTTTTTGGAGTGATAATGCCGTTAAAAACCTGTTTTTAGCTGTCATCGTCATAAATAGTACCTTTTGACTTCTAAGTTATAGATTATTCTGAACGAAGGATTTTTATGGCTTGATTAAAGAAAATAGAGTTTAATGGTTTTATAGAATATAACGCTTTACCAGCAGATGTCTTTTCGAGTACAGATAAAATATAAGCGAATGCACGGTATGACAATTTCTCGGGATTTTCTAAAATGAGGTCTGATAAAACACCTCTTTCAACTGCTCTTTGGACCATTCGTTCAAAAGCCGTTTCTGGAGGAAGAACGCGTTGTGGTCGGGGTTTCATATTTATTGCACCAGATTTACACACTGTTGAACACACTCCACATCCTAAACAAAGTGTATCATCTACATCAGCAGTGGATGGTTGATTATCTAACTCCTTTACCTTCTTTAGTTCAATAGCTTGAACTGGACATACCGCTGTACATTTGCCACAACCTTTACATTTCTCTTTGTCAACTGACATAACCCAGTTAGAGGTTTTAATTGCATGTTTAATATTACATGTGCGGATAGCATTAATCAAGGAACAACAACAAGAACAGCAATTGCATAAAAATGTAACTCCCTGCTGGACATTATCTCCAATCTGTACTAATTGATGTTTTTTACAGTTTTCAACAATGTTCATTGCATCCTTGGTGGTAATTTGTTTCGATATTTTCATTTGTATCATTGCATCCGCACCACCATTTATCGAGATGCAAGTTTCTAATGGGTTTGAACATGCCTTACCAAGATGCTGATTATTATGACGGCATGCACATAAGCCAACACTTACATTGGATGCGGTTTCAATTATCTTTGAAACTCGTTCCCAATCTAGAACTTCAGTAGATACCTCCTTTTCGTCAGGAAGTGACTCTTCTCTTACAAATGCACGAGCGAATGGATATTTTGTATCAAAGGAGGCGTAAATAAAATTCTGGTTTTTCTTTATATATTGGTCAAATAACTCGGCTAATTGGGGAACCGGAAGGTTGTCTCGAATACGCATCATAATAAATTCGAATATGCCACCTAAAACAGGAGCAAGAGCAAAGAAACGTTCCTGCCCTTTCTTTACATCAACTACAAGTCCTCTTAATGCTAATTCTGAAAGTTTATCTTCTAAAGCCTGCGGTTCCATTTTAAGTTTTTTCGATAGTTTAGATAGTGGAGTAGGACATGTCGGGAGTTGACGTGCAAGATTGGCTTCTTCTGGCGTAAATAACATTTTCAGAATTTCAAGTAAAATAGGTGATTCTGGTGCAGTTGTTATAAAATGATCCATCTGCTTCTGTAATAATTGATATTCTCTCTGAGGATTTACAATGTGACCCATAATAACATCTCCAATATTGTTAAATATTTAGAATACCATTTTTTCTTTTATTTTTACCAAATAACAAACATACTTTTTCTTTTGTTAAAAATAAATAAATTAAACTGGAACAACATATCCCGTTTTAAGATTTCCACATGTATTTTTACCTGAAATAATGAGTCTGAAATTAACTTTTCCACAACTTATACACAATAAATTTATCAATTAGGGTTATCGTGGCAAATAATTTGCAAATTATTTTGTATCAATTAGTTATGACATAACCTATATATTATGCCACTAAAAATGTAGGGGAAAATAGATGACAAATTTTAATTTTATACACATTCACATAAAATTAGTTTTTCTGTTTTTTGAGGTTGATTAAACAAAGTGATAAATACCCCCCAAATAATGATGATTCCATAAATTATGACTCTTGATTAGGGACACTATATCCCTCTTATTTACTTCCTAAATAGGACTACCCTTCTGTAATTTATATAAAGTTTTTATGCTCCCCGACATTGTATAAACGTCTATTATGGTGGAGTTACTGTAACAAAGGGACGGATTTTCTCAAAACGTTTAGGACCAATACCTGAAACAGATGTAAGTTCGTCAATAGAATCGAAAGGTTTTGTTTGGCGATAGGAAATAATTGCATTAGCAAGGGCAGGACCGATTCCAGGTAATGTTTCTAATTCCTTTTGTGTAGCATGGTTAATATCAATTAAATTCGTCGTAGAATCTTTGGAATTACTCCCCGAATTTGATATGCTTCCCCCTGTATCTGGGTCTGCTCCATTTATTTGTTCATTTTTAGTATTAGAAGGGAGTGATATATTAGTCGGTAAAGTATAAAAAGAAGGTTGAGAGGGGCCTTTTGCTTTAAGATTTTTTCCATCAAACTCGATTTTTCGTTTTTCAGGAATGATAACTGTTGTCCCATCTATTAATGGTGCGGCGAGGTTTAGATATCGAGTTTCTGCATTAGGATTTATACCCCCTGCCATATCAATTAAAGTTTGTAATCTTGAATTTACTTCTAACCAGTACAATCCAGGCTTTTGTACAGCACCTTGGATTGCAACAGCAATCAAGGTTTCTTGTGGATGAGATTTATCCTGCGACTCTTGTTCCTGTTTTGTTTCCTCTATTTTTATTCCCGTATCAATACGTTGTGTAGGAATAGGAGCTATAGGGATAACCTGAGTAGGTATTTCAATAGTCTGAGTTGCAGAGTTATTATTGCTTGTTTGTTTTTTATTTTCATTCCAATAGATAACCGCAGCGGAGGTAAGAGAAATTGCAATAATAACCGCTATGAGAGCGTATTTGCCGTAAAACCACTCTTTATCGCTGAGAACAACTCGCAAATTTACTTCCTGGCTTAGAAATCCTTCTTTTTATAGAACAGTTTAATATAACTGTGAAGTTATTTTCACATTTTTTGCATACTGTTCAGGAAATCGGCATTGTTCTTTGTCTTTTTGAGTTTTTCAATCAGGAGTTCTGTGGCTTCAACTGTATCTAATGGGCTCAGAACACGGAGTAATAACCAAATCTTTTCGAGGTCTTCTTTTGGAATTAACAACTCTTCTTTTCGTGTTCGAGAAAGCATAACATTAATTGCTGGGAATATTCGTTTCTCCATCAGACGTCGGTCAAGGTGAATTTCCATATTGCCAGTGCCTTTGAATTCTTCAAAGATTACATCATCCATACGACTTCCTGTGTCTATTAAGGCGGTAGAAAGAATGGTCAAGCTTCCACCTTCTTCAACTTTTCGTGCTGCACCGAAAAATCGCTTTGGTTTTTGCAAGGCATTGGCTTCAATACCTCCAGAAAGAACTTTTCCACTGGAAGGCACAAGCACATTATAAGCACGGGCAAGTCGTGTCATTGAGTCCAAGAGAATAACAACATCTTTTTTATGCTCAACCAACCGTTTCGCCTTGTTCAGTACCATTTCTGCCACTTGAACATGTCGGTCGGGTGGTTCATCAAAGGTAGAAGCTATCACCTCAGCAGCAACCGAACGACGCATATCAGTAACCTCTTCAGGTCGTTCATCAATAAGCAAAACAATAATAGTTACTTCAGGATGATTTTTTGTTATGCTATTTGCAATTTTTTGCAGTAGCACTGTTTTTCCTGTGAATGGGGCGGCAACAATAAGTCCTCGTTGGCCTTTTCCGATAGGTGAAATTAAATCCATAATTCGCATTGCAATTTCATCTTGAGTTGTTTCGAGCACAAAACGTTCATTAGGGTGTAAAGGTGTTAGACTATCAAAAAGTAATCGTTGATGAGCCATTTCTGGCGGGTCTCCATTTACAGACTCCACCTTTAATAAGGCAAAATATCGTTCTCCCTCCTTTGGAGGCCGTACATGCCCGCGAATTGTATCCCCTGTTCGCAAACCGAACTTACGTATTTGTGAAGGTGATACATAAATATCGTCAGGTCCTGGCAGATAAGATGCGTCTGGAGAACGAAGAAATCCGTAATTATCAGGAAGGATTTCAAGTGTCCCTTCACCAACTACAGACCCTGAATGTTCAAAACTCCTTTGCAAAATTTTAAAGATAAGGTCTTGTTTTTTAAGTGACCCAGGGTCCTCAATGGAAAGATTCGTTGCGATTTCACTCAATTGCTGGACAGACATTTTTTTAAGGTCCGCAATAGCAATTTCTGGACCGTCTGTCCGAATTTCATCAAACTCTTCCTCCGCAATATCGAGAACTGGTGGTTTTTTAGGTTGATTCTGGTGATTAGTGCGGTTGTTTCGATTGTTCCGATTACTACGATTTTGGCTTTGATGAGAACTTGAACGATGCGAATAAGTTTTCTTGTTTCCCATAGACCTATACTTCCATTGATTTTGTTGTTTGTTGTTTACAGTGGAATGATGTTCATTCATAAATAAACCCTTAATTTTAAGGCGGAACTATTCCGCTCATATTTACTACTTTGTAATGATTAATGAGCCTCAGCCCAATTATTACCTAAACCTATATCAACTTTTAGAGGCACCCGCAGTGTTACTACTTTCTCCATAATTGATTTTACCTGATATGCAACATCTTTTGCTTGTTTTCTTGGTACCTCAATCAATAATTCATCATGAACCTGTAATAATAATCGTGCACCTACATCCTGTAAAAAATGGTCAACTTCAATCATCGCCTTCTTAATTATATCAGCAGCACTACCTTGTACAGGAGTGTTTACTGCCATTCGTTCTGCAGATCTTCTTACGACCTGATTTGAACTATTCAAATCCGATATATACCTTCGCCGATTGAACAACGTTGTTATATATCCTTGTTTTCGTGCTTCTTCAATAGTCTGGTCTAACCATTGTTTCACCTTTGAAAACCGTTTAAAGTATGATTCGATAAATTGACTTGCTTCAGAAGTGCTAAATCCGACCGCTTTCGATAATCCGTATGGGGTCATACCATAGATAACACCAAAGTTTATGGCTTTAGCCTGACGTCGATGTTCATCTGTTACTTTATCAAATGGAATCTCAAATATCTGTGCAGCCGTTTCACGGTGAATGTCGCGGTCATTATAAAAAGCACTGCATAATGTTGGGTCTTCAGAAAGATGGGCTAATATTCTTAACTCAATCTGCGAATAATCAGCAGATATCAATGTCCAGTCTGGGCTGGACGCAATAAAACCTTCTCTTATTCTTTTACCATAATCAGTACGTATTGGTATGTTTTGCAAATTGGGGTCGCTACTGGAAAGTCTTCCAGTGGCAACTACTGCCTGATTAAATGTTGTATGAATCTTACCTGTATTGGGATTTACTAATTTTGGTAATGCTTCCACATACGTATTGAGCAATTTTTGCAATGTTCTGTATTCAATAATCAAAGCAGGCAGTGGATGTTGGCTTGCTAATTCCTCCAGAACTTCAATATCTGTAGAAGCCCCTGTTTTCGTTTTTCGCAAAGGTTTTAGCCCCAACTTATCAAAAAGGACAGATTGGAGTTGCTTTGGCGAGTTAATGTTAAATTGCATATCTGCCGTTTTATAAATTTCCTGTTCCAATAATTGTATGCGAGAACTTATCTCTTCCTTCAGTGCTTGGAATACGTTAAGGTCCATAGTGATTCCATTCTCTTCCATTCGGGCAAGCACCGAAATTAGAGGTACTTCTATTTCACGATATAATGTGTCTAATGATTGTTCTCTTAATTTTTCTTGAAGTATGGGATATAATAAATAGATAATCTCTGAGCGTTGAGCAGATTTGTTAATTTTTACATTTCGGTCATCATTTTCTTGCTGAGAAGAGTGCGAAGTATCTTCTTGTAACAGGCGATAATCACCTAAAAATCTACCTGCTAATGCCTCCAACGAATGGTTATTTACATTTGTATCGACAAGGTAGGAAGCTAACATAACATCCATTTCAATCCTTTGTAATTCAATATCATACTTATGAAGCAGTTGGATGGATTTCTTCAAATCAAACCCCAGTTTCTTTAAATTTTCATTTTGAAAAATAGACCTGATTGCCTTTTGATATTCGGCATAATGTAGGTCACTTTTTTCGTCTCTTAAATTTTTGAAGGGAATAAAATAATTACGTTTTTCTTTGAGGGAAATTGCAATACCCACTACATCTGAATTAAGTATACCACCATTATGGGTAGCAAGGTCAAATGAAAAACAGTCCTCAGATTCGATTTTATTTAAAAAATGTTCTAAATCATCTTTCTTATTTATAACAACAAATGGCTGTTTGTTTATTTCCATTTGTTTTTTGTGTTCTGATGAGGTTAGTTGTAGTTCACGAATTAAGGACAGAAAAGAAAGGTTGTGCAGTTCTTCACGTAGTATCTCTTCGTTGATAGGTTTACGTTTCAAATCCTTAATACTAAAACCTATTGGTGCATCTTTGCGAAGTGTTAATAATTTGCGGAAAGAAAACACATCCTCTTTATGGTCTTCTAATGATTTTTTAATTTTTCCTGAAATTTCGTCGAGATGTTTATAAAGATTTTCAAGTGAACAATATTTTTCCATTAGTTTTTTTGCAGTCTTATCACCGATGCCTGGGACACCTGGAACATTATCGGCAGAATCTCCAATAAGCGCAAGTGCATCTGGCACATGTTGCGGGTCTGTTCCAAAACGTTCCCACACATCTTTTTCAGAATACCACTTTCCGTTCTCCCCTTTGTACGGGTCATACATCTGAATGTCAGAACAAATCAACTGCATAATGTCTTTATCCCCAGAAACCAAAACGACCTCATAATTTTCGTTTTTAGCCTTTTCTGATAGCGTAGCTAAAATATCATCCGCTTCATAACCCTCTATAAAAATATGTGGTATTTGTAAACTCTCAACAAGGTGAATTGCCATAGGAATTTGGATTGTTAATTCTTTAGGTGGTTCAGGGCGGTTGGCTTTGTATTTTGCGTACATTTCCTCTCGAAACGTTTTTCCAGGAGCATCAAATACTGCGGAGACGTATTCAGGTTCATATTCACGCAATACTTTAAGTAGAGCACGTGCAAAGCCGTATACCGCATTAGTGGGTCTACCCTCTTTATCCTTTAATGGAGCTTGAATAGCATAAAATGAACGGAATATAAAACCCATACTATCAAAAAGGAATAGCCTTTTTCGCTCTGTATTTTCTTGTTGATAGGAAAATAAATCTCCCTGACTCATGAAACATAACCTTTATATAATCACTTTACAGGGTATAAGCCCAAAGTTTTTAAAATTTCTATTGCGGTTCGTTTCCCTGCTCCGGAGGGACCTAATATTTCCCTTACCTCATCAAAAGCATATAACATATTATCCCTAAAAGTCGAATTTTTTATCAAATCTATTATTAAAGACAAAATATGTTCTGGGGTGGCTTGGTTTTGGATTAATTCAGGGACGACCTGTTTTCCAATAAGTATATTAACAATTCCGACATATGGTATGCTTACTAATTGACGTGCAATGTAATATGTTAACGGATGAGTCCGATAAACAAGCACAAAAGGCATTTTAAAGAGGGCTGATTCTAATGTGGCAGTGCCAGAGGCTACAATACCTGTGTGAGCATTTCGTAATACTGTTTCCATCCCCTTCTCACAAATATTTAAGGGAAAATCTCCTGCAATTGCCTGTACCACGTTCATATTCTCTTTACTTAGAACAGGAACCATAAACTCGGTATCGGGATATAGGCTTAAAAACTTTTGAGCTGTTTCTAACATTACAGGGAAAATCCGCTGTATCTCCTGATAACGACTACCAGGCAATAACGCAATGCGATAAGGAGGTTCGGAAAAATCTAATAGTTTTCGGGGTTCAGGGATTCGATCCAATAATGGATGTCCTACATATACACAATCAACACCTGCTTGTTGGTAAATAGGCACTTCAAAAGGAAAAATCACAAGTACTTTTTGAACTAATGAAGCAATTTTCCTTGTCCGTGATTTTTTCCATGCCCAAACCTGTGGGCTAATATAGTAAATCATCGGTATCCCCAATCTTTTTATAAGGGGAGCAATATGGAGGTTAAAGCCAGGATAATCTACAAGAATAACTAATTCTGGCTTATATTCTTTAATCCATTCTAAGGTTTTTTGCATTAATATTTTTATTTGTCCTAAATGCTTTAATACCTCGAAAAAACCCATAATTGCATTTGAGCAAAGGTCATGGAGTAATACAAACCCCTTTTCCTTCATGTTTTCACCGCCTAAACCGACATTAACAAGTTCAGGGCGTAAATGTTTTAACTCTTGAATTACTTCTGCACAATGTAAATCTGCGGATGGGTCGCCTACTATCCAAAAAATCGTGTTCACTTTATACTCCGAATTTGTTCAACAATCTGAGTAGCTAATTCCAATGCTTTTAAGCCATCTTCACCTGTCACCTCTGGAGGTGTTCCATTTCGGACAGAATTTATAAATGACGTTAATTCTACCCGTAACGGTTCTTCATCTGACACATTAATCGGGGTAATTTCGATAAATTCCATTGGATTACAATTTTGTGGAATAACTCCTGGTTTTTTCCGATAAATCAAGAGACTTTGAGAACTATAATCTGTGGAAACATACTCTTTATCGGAAAATATCCGAATTTTTCTTAATCGGTCCATTGAAACTCTGCTCGCTGTTAGATTGGCTACACAGCCCGATTGGAAACGAATGCGAACATTGGCAATATCTTCTGATTGTGAGAAAACCGCAACTCCGACTGCGTCCAATGAGACAATAGGACTGTTCGTTAAGCATCGAACAATATCAATATCATGTATCATCAAGTCATGAATAACACTTACATCTGTTCCTCTGTTGGGGAAAGGGCTAAGCCGATGACATTCAATAAATCGTGGCGTCTCAATTAAATTAAATAGGGCTCGAACCGCTCCATTGAAACGTTCAATATGCCCAATCTGTAAAACACATCCTTTTTCTTGGGCTTTTTCAATCAATCTTTTTGCTTCCTGAATATTTGATGCTATAGGTTTCTCAACCAAAACATGGATACCTGTCTCTAGCAAAGGAATTGCTATCTCCGCATGAGTTGAGGTAGGAGTACACACAGAAACGATATCAACCCCTTTATTTAAAAGGTCACTTAGATTTGTATATGCAGGAACATGAAAATCTGTTTCTGCTTTAATACGTCGTTCCTCAGATATATCTACCACACCTACTAATTGAACCTCATCAATATCTGAGTAAATTCTTGTATGATGGTATCCTAAATACCCAAAGCCAACCACTCCAGCTCTTAATGTGCCATTATTCCTCATATTGAATATTCCTGACTAAAGGTTTATAGAGATACCCCTTTGTTATCCTATCATAAAATATTTTATGTAAACCATTTTTATATATTAGACCAATTCATCACTAATAGGGTTAACCTGTGCTTCTTGAGGAGACAAAGGTCCTTTTGATAATCCACGTTTAGACTTTTCAATAAATTCAAGAATGACTCTCCGTTCATGGCTATCAGGAATTTCTTTCTTTATGGCTTCAACTGCTTGTTGGGTATTCATATTCGACCGATAAAGAAGGCGATACATGTGACGAATCTGGCTAATTGCTTCTGAACTGAAACCCTGACGTTGCAACCCAATAACATTCGGTCCAAAACATTGGGCAGGATACCCTTCAGTAATCATATATGGTAGCACATCTTTACTTACACGGGACATAGCACCTACAAAAGAATATTGACCAACAGTACAGAACTGATGAATGCCACTTAAACCTCCAATAGATGCATAATCTTCCACTATAACATGTCCCGCTAATGCAGAATTATTCGCCATAATGACCCGATTACCAACGATACAATCATGAGCAATATGTGTGCAAGCCATAAAAAGGCAATTATTCCCAATTATCGTGGCTTTTTCGATATCGGTATCATCTGGATACACTGTACTCGAACTCACGGTTACAAATTCACGGAAGGTATTATTATCACCTATACAAGTTCTTCCAAATTTACTTTTGATATGCTTCAGGTCTTGTGGCATCACCCCAATTTGTGCTCCACTGAAACAATGATTATTTTTCCCCATTACTGTGCCAGCCCCAATGACACAATAGGGTCCAATAATACTATTATCACCGATAACCACATGTTTTTCAATTATCGCATAGGATTGAATTTCAACATCGTTACCTAATTCAGCAGACGGATGGATGATTGCGGTAGGATGAATTTTCACTGCTGTCCCTTTCTTCATATATGATTCCAATATTATTTACTCAATTCATTTACTAAATCAAACTATGAATCTGTTTAACGCTGTCCCTAAATATAAGAGGAATCCATTACTTTAAAGTCATAATAAAAGACTATATTATATTTACTTTCATTTCACAAAACACAATATATCTGTTTACCTGATAAATAAAATGTAAATCCGAAAAATATTTAAAAAGTTAACAGCCCATCAATAGGATGGAATAGATAAAGAGATAAGATAGAAGGGACAAATGCGAAGACACCTTAGCAAGGATGCGAAACGATGTTTTAATAAGATAAACTATATTTCTTTAGGGACGCTCACAACTAAGTTCAAATATATAGAACAAATTTAGTAGAAGTAAAAAAGGTTAGAATATTGCATATTATACTTGCAAAACCGCGTGGCTTTTGTGCTGGAGTTGAGCGGGCAATCCTTTGTGTTGAACGTGCACTCGACCTTTTCGGTAAGCCAGTGTATGTATTAAATCATATTGTTCACAACACTCATGTTGTGAATTCTCTTCGTGACAAAGGTGCCATTTTTGTTCGGGATATTAACCAGGTTCCCGAAGGGTCAATCCTTCTTTTTAGTGCTCATGGGGTTAGTCCAAAACAATGGGAACAAGCAAAAGAACGGGGACTAAAAATCATTGATGCAACATGTCCGCTTGTGGAACGAGTACACCGTTCCGCAAAAAAATATGCAGAGCAAGGATATAATATTATTTTGATAGGTGACTCTGGACATGATGAAACCATTGGAACTATGGGCTGGGCACAAGGTCGAGTTGTATTAGTACAAAATGTAGAGGATGCTAAAACAGTATCTATTCCAGATACGAAACATATCGCTTATATAACACAAACAACTTTGAGCATCGAGGACTGCAAACGAATAGTCGATGTTTTACGGGAACGATTTCCCGATTTAAAATCTCCACCCAAAGGGAATATTTGTTACGCCACAACCAATAGGCAAAAGGCAGTGCATGCACTTGCAGAGAGAGCAGATATGGTTATTGTTGTCGGCGACCATGAAAGTGCCAATAGCCGTCGACTTGCTGAAATTGCAAAGGGTATGGGCAAACCTTCCTATTTAGTACTGGACGAGACAGAAATTCAAAAAGAATGGTTAACACAAGCAAAAACGATTTTAATCACATCAGGGGCTTCCGTCCCAGAAGAGCATGTTCAATCTGTTGTTAAACATTTATGCTCTATTGAACCTTGCGAGATTGAAGAGGTATGTATTGCTTCCGAAAATATTCATTTCCGACTTCCTACTAAGATCCGCTAAAATAGTGCTTTTATATTGGAGAAATAATTGATGGACTGGAATAAAATTCTCGAAAAGGTAGCCAAGGAAAATCCAAATCTCGACCTTCGAACAGACCGACTGTCTCGCTGGCTTTACGCAACAGACGCTTCATTTTATGAACTCATGCCTGCAGGTGTGGCTTTCCCAAAAAACACAGAAGAAGCACAAACTTTTGTCGTAAAGGCAACATCAGAAGGGATACCGATAATTCCAAGAGGTGCAGGTTCAGGATTGAGTGGAGGTGCTCTTGGAGAAGGTTTGATTATCGATATGTCGCGTTATATGTGTGCAATAACAAATATAAACTCGGAAGCAAGAACGGTATGGGCAGAAGCAGGTGTCGTTTTGGATAATTTAAATGGAGCATTAAAACCATACGGACTTATGTTCGGTCCTGATGTGGCAACAAGTTCCCGTGCTACCATTGGTGGAATGATAGCCAATAATTCTTCTGGCGCTTTTGTACACCATTATGGTATCACAATAGACCATGTTGTTGCGGTAGAAGTTATTACTTCAAAAGGTGAGATTCTTGTTTTAGACAAAAATAATTCTGACACATGGAACGCATTTAAAAAAATCTCTGCCGCAGTAGAAGCAAATATATCCGAAATTAAAAGTAGATTCCATGATGAGATAAAAAAGCGTTGGCCTGGATACGCATTAGACCGCTATTGCAATATAATTCCATGCCCAGTTCCACTTCTTGGTGGTAGCGAAGGAACATTGGCTTTAATCACAAAGGCAAAGTTGAACTTGGTTCCTATACCCCGAAACCGTTCTTTATTCGTTTTTGTGTTCCATACAATAAAAGATGCTATGGAGTCTATCGACACATTAATGCAGTTTCAACCAGCGAGTATCGAACATATTGACGATGTCCTTTTCAATCAAACGAAAGGACAACGAGTTTTTGAACCTATCCGCCAATTTTTAGAATTAGACAAATCAACTCCAAAATCTCTCCTATTTGTTGAATTTTTTGATCCTCCGGATGACCTTATCCAAAAAATAATTAAATTGAAAATAGGGGTAAAAACATTCTTTTGTAAAACTGCTGAAGAGCGAAACATGCTCTGGGAATTCCGTAAAGCAGGTTTGTCTCTCCTTACAGGAATGGTCGGTCCTGCTAAACCTGCCACAGGAGTTGAAGATACAGCGGTTCGTCCAAAAGATTTACCTACATATGTAGAAGAATTAATAGAAATTATGAATCATTACGGTGTTGTAGCATCTTTTTATGGGCACGCCTCGGCTGGATTATTACATGTCCGACCTGTAATTGATATTCACGAACCAAAAGAGCAAATCAAATTTCGCAACCTCGCAACAGAGGTATTTGCCCTTGTTCGCAAATATCGCGGAACTTTTACAGGTGAACACGGCGTTGGAATGGCACATTCAGAGTTTATTAAAGACCAGATAGGCGAAGTCCTCTTCAAGATTATGAGGCAAATTAAGCAAGAATTTGACCCCTTAAACTTGATGAATCCTGGGAAAATCGTGGATACAGACCGATTTCGTTTTCACGAAAACCTACGATGGGAGAAACTTAATCTACCATTTGAACCTTATCTGGCTTTTGCATTTAAAGACAACTCTTTTCTTGGTAACTTAGAGCAATGCAATGGTTGCGGTGCGTGCCGAAAAGAAACACCAAATATGTGTCCTACATTTATCGCAAGACATGAAGAAATTCTATCAACGCGGGGCAGAGCCAATATTATTCGTCAAACAATTAAACACGCTGGTTCTGAAAAATATAAACTGAACATTCCCGAATTAAAAGAAGCCCTTAAATACTGCCTTGCCTGCCGTGCTTGCACTGTTGAGTGCCCTTCAAATGTAAACATGGCTCTACTAAAAGCAGAATTGCTCCACGCTCTTGATAAGGAATACTTGCCAAAATTAACAAAATTACTTCTAAGTCATATCGACACGCTTGGTAAACTTGCCACATTGACACCAACCATTGTTAATTATAGTCTTAAAACAAAATGGATAAGAAAAATTTTGGAACAACTTACAGGAATTGTTTCTGAACGACCACTACCTAAATATGCCACCGAACCATTTCATAAATGGTTTTATAAAAAATATCAAGGTTGGACAACAGAGAAGGGTAAACGTGGAACAATTATCCTTTGGGATGATTGCTTTACAAAATATCATGAACCGGAAATAGGTAAAAGTGCTGTGAATGTATTAACATCAGTAGGTTATCAAGTTGAAATACTACCAAACCACAGTTGTTGTGGAAGACCTGCTTTCAGCGTAGGAAATCTTGAGTACGCACATAAAAAAGGAGAGCATAACTTAAATTTGCTTTCAGAACGGACAGAAACCATCGTCTTCTTAGAACCATCATGCTTCTCTATGTTCTATGAGGACTATAAAGAACTAAATTTGGAAAAGGCAAAGTCTGTCGGGAAACGTTCCATATTAATAGAAGAGTTTCTAAACAATCTATTAGAGGATGAACCTCATTGTTTACCCATAGTAAACGGGAAAAGTGTTCAGGTTGCATTACATGTCCATTGTCACGCCAAATCTACCCGTGGTGTTGACCCTATGACACGGGCATTTTCACTCATACCTAACATACAGGTTCAACAGTTAACGTCTGCGTGTTGCGGTATGGCAGGTGCTTACGGCATCATGAAAGATACATACTCATTGTCATTAGAAGTCGGAGAACAACTAAAACACCAAATTGAAATATTGCCTGATAAGACACAAATCGTTGCTTCTGGAACAAGCTGTCGTCAGCAAATTTCATACCTGACAAATCGAGAAGTAAAACATTTTATTCAACTAATAGATGACATTATCAAAAAAGAAAGTAATTAGCGTCATGGGAAGAAAAAAGAGTCTTTTCTTTTGGAGTATTTTTATTTTATCTCCCGTTTTATTTCCAATCATCACTTTTTTGTTATTAGCAGTATACAGTGCAAATCATAATCCCAATCCACACGATTTTAGAAACAGTATATATAAAAATGTGGAACGAAAACCGCTAAGCGAACCTATAACTTTGAAAATTGTTACTTATAACATACAAGATACGTGGGTTGTGGGTAGGAACCGCCAAGAACGAATGTATGCTCTGGCAAGAAAGCTGATTGAATTAGACCCAGACATCGTTGGATTTCAGGAATCCTTTATCCAGAAAGACCGAGATATCTTAATCAAAGAACTAACAACAAAAAGCCGATTAAAGTATTATCAATATTTTCCCAGTGGTTTGGTAGGTAGTGGAAAATTTACAATGAGTGCGTTTCCTATTCGTGAAATATTCTTCTATAGATATAAAGTTACGGGGGATTGGTATCGGTTTTGGGAAGGCGATTGGTGGGCAGGGAAAGGGTGCGGACTTTCTCGTATCGAAATACCTGAAATAGGCTTCTTAGACTTTTTTAATACACACGCTCAGGCAGGCTATGGCAATCCAAAATACAAATATGTAAAAGAGGCTCAGATGAAGGAACTTGCTAATTACATTAATACAGCCTGCTGGACGGAATACCCTGTTATTTTAGTCGGAGACTTCAACACTCGCCGTGGAGATGTGGCTCATGATAGCCTCGTTATGATTGCTAACCTGACCCGAGTTATGAATATTGAGTCGAGCATTGACCACATTTATGCACGAAACAGCCCTTACTACCAGTTTGAGGTTTTGGATACTATTGAAATTCAGAAAGGACTTGATAATAGTGGAAAACCTATACAGCTTAGTGACCATAATGGATTTATGAGCACTATCCGTATTACACCGAAACAACATTAAACTTAATTAGAAGGAATAAACCATGAACAAACAATCACTAAACCTATTCACACTCTTTATCATTTTTACTCTTTTCTCAACAACTCTATTTGCACAGCCATCTGTGGACGAAACTAAGGCAAAACTTATTACCGCATGGGAAAAACAAAAAACTATTAGTGCAGATATTTCTGCAGACGCTACCCTACCCGTCAACAATGTAAACCTTAAACTAAAAGGTATCGGTGAATTATGGGTTCAAAGAGAAGGAGATAAAGAGAAGTATATGCAAAAAATCTCTGCATTTCCAGCAACATTGGTTGAATCAGGAGATACTTCCTTGCTAAACAATCCATTTGCTCAAGCACACGTCTTTTTTGATGGTACAGATTATTATGTTACTTACAAATTATTAACCAACCAAGAAACATTTAAAACACCCCCGGATATAACTAAAGGGAGCATTCCTCCTGGCGGAAAAAATCTTTTTGATGTAATTAAAGACAAGGTAGATATTACAGTAAAGCCCGAAACTGAGTATGACGGCAAGAAAATGATAACGTTACAACTTACACCGAAACAAGGCCAAACAGGGGATTTCCAAGGTGCCTATGTTCTGATGGATCCTGATATTGGTATTATGCGGAAATTAGAAATTCTTGGGAAAGACCTAACCCCAATGTTTACATGCGAATTTAAAAATGTAAAGACAGATGTCAAAATTCCAGACGGAACTTTTGTTGTTCCCTCTCCACCCACAGAAAATACATCTACCCCAAACCAGACAGAACCGAAAAAGTAATCACCAGACATAAAATCCTAATTTGACAAAATTTATATAAATTCCTCAAGCAATTCAAAACGACTAATCGTGGAGAAATCCTTTTACTTTGTGAACATATCTCATATTTATGTCAAGAGCCAGAGCCACTATTTACAAATTTGAGTAAATATCTGAATTTGAGTGATATAATAGAAAGTCAAAATGGATTTTATAAAGAAACAGATAAGAAGGAATAAACATGCTGGCACGGGTTCAATCAGCACATATTTTAGGGATAGAAGCATTTCCATTAACTGTGGAGGTAGATATAACGTACGGCGATAATAAAACGGATGTTGTCGGCTTGGCAGATACAGCAGTGAAAGAAAGTCGTGAGCGAGTGGCATCTGCTTTACGGAATTCAGGATTCCGTTTTCCACGGGGTCGAGTAATTGTAAATTTAGCACCAGCAGATATTCGTAAAGAGGGAAGTTACTTAGACTTACCCATCGCTTTAGGACTTATTCTCGCAGGTGAACAAGCCAAACCAGAATTAGATATAAGTAAGGTATTGATAGCAGGAGAATTGGCTCTTGATGGTTCCGTACGACAAGTGCCTGGCACTTTAGCGATGGCAATTCTTGCCCGAAAACTTGGATTTTATTCTATCCTTGTGCCCAGAGATAATGCGGAAGAGGCAGGTTTAGTCCATGATATTAATGTGATACCTATCAACAATTTAAATGATGCGATTAATTATCTCCATACACCCGAGATATTCTCACCATGGAAAACAAATTATCAAGAATTGTTCCAGAAAAAAGGGGTTCACACATTAGATTTTGAAGATGTAAAGGGTCAGGCTCATGTTAAGCGTGCCTTAACAATTGCTTCTGCAGGTGGGCATAATATACTAATGATTGGCCCACCAGGTACAGGGAAAACGATGTTAGCATCACGTATTCCTGGGATTCTACCTGAGATGAGCTTTGAAGAGTCCCTTGAAACTACACAAATTTACAGCGTTGCCTCATGGAAAGGTCAAAATTCCTCTTTTATTGCAACAAGACCATTTCGTTCACCACATCACACCACATCAACAGTTGCAATGGTTGGCGGTGGAGCCAATTTCCAGCCTGGTGAGATAAGTCTTGCACATAATGGCGTTTTGTTCCTCGACGAATTACCTGAATTTAACCGCTCTACTTTAGAAGTGTTACGTCAACCATTGGAAGAAGGCTTCATCCACATCCGCCGTGCTCATTATGCCATAACTTTGCCAAGTCGGTTTATGCTCGTGGCGGCAATGAATCCTTGTCCTTGTGGTTGTCGTACTGACCCAAAACGCACTTGCCGTTGTTCGCCAGGTGATATTCAACGGTACATAAACAGACTTTCTGGACCGTTGTTAGACCGCATTGACATGCACATCGAAGTACCCGCTCTATCTTTTGATGAATTGACCAAAAATCAATCTTCGGGACAAAGTAGTACTGATATTCGTAGTCAGGTTCAAGAAGCACGAAATCGCCAAACATATCGTCATGGGACATCTACCCTTCTTAATGCACATCTCGATACCAAACAATTACGGAAATACTGCAAACTTCCAGATACAGCACAACAATTGCTCGTTCAGGCTGTTGAATATCTCGGGTTAAGTGCACGTGCATACGATAAGATTCTACGGATGGCAAGAACTATTGCTGACCTTGAAGGAAAAGACACTATTACGGACAATCACATTGCTGAAGCGGTTCAATACCGCTCTATCGACCTAAAAGCCATGTAAAATGGAAATTATATTTTAATTAAGTGGCTTATAGGATAGCTTTCTCGATAATTTCCAAAAATGCCCTTGAAAAGGGGATTTGATTCAAATCTCTCAATGGTATCCACAAATAAGATAATGCAATCTCATTATGTTGTCCCTCTCTATTAAGAACCCCCTTAAATACATAAAAATGGATAATTCTGTGAGAATATTTTCGTTCATGTTGAAACAAATAAGTCCATTTGCAATTGCATTTAATCCCCAACGATTTAACCCATCGTGTTAATCTCTTTTGGACTAACATCATACCCCTGTTATTTTTAATATCTAACCATGGTAAAGCATACAAACCTTTCAAAAAATTTTGTTCCTTTTCTTGTTTTAATAATATATTTTCTTTATTAATTAGAATTGCTACCGCCCAGTTCAAAACAGGCATTGCACTCTTCTTCTTTTTCTCGGGTAATAATTGCTCTTTCCCATGTTTATGTGCAAGGCAATACTTTTTTACAGGACATATATAACACGAGGGATTTGTCGGTTTGCAGATGGTAGAACCCAAGTCCATTAATGCCTGATTAAAATCTCCTGGAAACCTATGTGAAACTAATCTATTGGCACAATCTTGCACAGCGTCTTCAAACTCTATACTTCCCTGTAACCCTTTTATTTCAAACAAACGAGACAATACCCGTCGAACATTTCCATCAATTGTTGGTATCGGCTGATTAAAACAAATGCTACTGATTGCAGAAGCGGTATAAGGACCGATACCAGGAAGTTTTAACAATTCGGAATATGATGTAGGAAATTGTCCATTATATTGAGAGACAACAATTTTTGCTGTTTTTAACAAATTTCGTGCCCGCGTATAATAACCTAACCCTTCCCAGAGTTTAAGAACTTCTGTTTCTGTTGCATTGGCAAGGTTTTGAACCGTTGGAAACGTGTTTATAAACTGTAAGTAGTATTTTGTTCCTTGTTCAATTTGTGTCTGTTGTAAAATAATCTCAGATAACCAAATAAAATAGGGTTCTTTTGTTTTTCGCCAAGGAAGCGGTCTTGCATTCTTCCGATACCATTGTAATATTTTATTTCGTAGTAAAATTATCTCGTGCATGTATTACCTATATATTGTTCGCTTTGTTATATAGCAATGTACAAATTCCTTTTATATCCTCACATGCATTAGAATATTAGTTCCAATACTTAAACACTTTTTAGGGAAATACATTTCAGAGAATGATTATAACAAGAGTAGACCGATATATTTTACGGCAAGTTATTCCGCCAATGATTATTTCGTTTCTGGCGGTATCTGTACTTATGATTAGTGGCATTCTTCAACAGCAGGTTAAAGAATTATTAGATGAATTTCCTCTTGCACCTTTGCGAGTTTCCGATTTTTTATGGATGTCCCTATATGCACTCCCGATGATGGTTGGAATGATTATCCCTGTAACATTTTTATTTGGATTGATGTTAACGTATGAACGGATGAGTCGATTTCGTGAAATTATCGCAATGACTGCAGGTGGTATTTCTATGTTTAGAATTGCTTTGCCCACAGTAATATTATCGTTCATGCTAAGTATTGTGTGTTTTGCCGTACAAGACATCGCTCAACCCTGGGCTTTTCGTCAATTAATGAAATTGGCAAGAATGGATTTACCACTACGAATTACTCTTGACTTAATCCCTACAGGCAAAATGTATGAATATGGAAAATTGCGAGTATATATCCGCCAACGAAATGAGAAAGGAGAATTATTAGATATCGTGGTTCTACAACCAGAAGAAGATGGAAAAGTTATTGCTTTTTATGCAGATAAAGCACGTTGGCGAAAAGGTGAAAAAGAAAATGTTTTAGAGATGTTAAATGGTTTTTGGATTGAATCTCAGGAAAGAGATAATCAGGTTATTCGTGGTAGTTTCGAACGACTCGAAAAAGTGATTCCACCGTTACAACCTTTAGAAACAATTAAACTTAGAACAGGAATGTCACTGCGAGAATTGTTAAAAGAACATGCACACTTGTCAAATGAATATGAAAGAACAAAAGGATTACCCCTCTTATCTGATTTAAAAAAGTACCGTAGTGAGATTGCAGACAGGCTTTCTTTTCCCTTTATGTGTTTGGCATTAGGATTAATAGCATCCCCTATCGGTGTGCGGATGCGTGGAGCAGGCACTACTTATGCTTTCTCCTCCGGTTTTTTAATTGTAGGACTTTACTTCCTCCTTTATAAACTCGCTGGTGGCGGTGGACTTATGCCTTTATATATGAAATGCCTACTCCATCAGTTACCTAATTTGATTATAGGTGGTATTGGATTTATCCTATTGATTAAGGCAGACCGTTTATGAAAACTATAGATAGGTATTTTCTGTCCTCATGGATAAAAACGTTCCTACGTGTCATTATTGCCCTTGCCTTCTTGTATATTTTAGTTGATTTTTTCGCTACACGACAGGAATCTGTCCGAAAATACAATATCCCATTTTTCATCATTACTCAATATTATCTTCTTTCCATGCCTAAAATATTCTTCCAATATCACTTTCTATCTGCATCGGTAATGTTAACAACTTTTTTAGTCTGGGGACGCAGTGCCCAAGAAGGAGAAATAACCGCCTTACTTTCTGGTGGTATCCGTTTTGCACGAATTACCATTAGTGCTTTAATCGTAGCTTCATTACTAAGTATTAGTAGTTTTTTTCTTGAAGATACTTTGGGGGTTTGGTGTGCATCACAATTTAGAACTCTTGAAAAACAATATTTTTCGTATCATCTGGGAGATACAAAATCTGGTGTAAGCTGGACAAATTTAAGTGGTGGTTGGACTTGCCATATCTTGCGATTCAATCGGGAAGCCCTTACGGGTAGAGATGTGGTAATCCATCGTATTCAGAATGAACGTATTGATGAGATTCGGGCTCGCTATATTTGGTGGAATACAACACAAAAGAAATGGCTATTAGAAGATGGTAGGCACTTTATTCTCTTTCCCAAAAAAGATATGGAACAACAAGTGATACGAATAACCCAAATCCCTGCACCATTTTCAGAGCCACCAGAAACATTGTTCGCTCTGGAATTGCCTCAAGAACTTAAAACATGGTGGCAATTTTATCAGGAACTAAAACGTGCACAGTTATTTGGGATACCAACCTATAAATACGAGGTAGATTGGTATTCCAGATTATCTCGACCAGTAAGCGTCCTTATCATGTTATTACTTGCATTACCTTTATCTACACTATGGAGAAAAGGAGGGCTGATATTAAGTTTCGGGGTAACCACCATTACCGCTATTACATATACATTATTCTTCGTATTATTTACAGGTTTAGGATACCTTGAAGTGTTACCACCTTTGTTAAGTGCATGGTTCGCAAACTTCATATTTTTTACTATTGCAATCTATATTTGGAAAAGAACACCTACTTAATAAAGATAAGGCTCAATTGTTAGCAATCTCACTGGTAGATAATGGCACTATTTTATTTCTAACGAGGTATTCATAAATGTTTTGGGCAGTAAACTCATGTCCAGCCACTGTAAAATGAACCGTATCAAGCATCAACTGTTTATAATCGTTCTCAGCAAATAGAGGAACTAAACTAAAGTAGGGAAGGTTTAATTGCTCCAATAATTGTATAAACCCTGGCGTAACATATAATTCATCCCCTTGAATCATGGGGAAAATACAAATATGAACGGGTATGTTCGTTTCCTGACTAATGTTCAGAATATCTCTATATGCACGTCGTAAAAGAAAGAGAGGGTCTGCTTTGTATTCTCGGTAAATAGACATAAGCCGAATAAAAGAAATAGTTCTTGAGGGTCCGTGAAAAAAATGCCACCATAGTCCACCATCAAAACCAATTTGCCCATCATTTGGACAAAAACCGATAAGAATAAGGTCAGGATGATAATCCAAAACTTTTACACGTAACAGTTCTGCTTCTTGTTCCGCATTATACCCACCAATACCAAAATTCAACACTTCAAACTGGGTATTTGGAGTATTGTGGTTTTGAAGTAATGCCTCTAATTTTTTGGGGTATGTATCTTCAAGCCTCTGTCTCCAGCCAAATGTAACAGAATCGCCAACAACGGCTATACGAAATACATTAGAAGGCTTTTCCTTTGGATACTCTCTGTCTCTAAAACCACCTGAATTTATCTTTATTATTTCAGATATTTCCGCATTTGGTCGCAATTCATACATTAACTTTTTATTTTTGGAACGAATGTGCACTATGCTATTTCCATCAGCCTGCCATACAAAACGTCCTGCTTGCATAGGGTCAACTTCCCACGCTGCACCATCATATTTAGGGTCAACAGGCACAAAAACTCCCATCGTTTTCAAGAGATATGATTCCCATGTAGCAAAAAATATCTCTGCAATTCCAAATGATACACAAAGACCAGCAATAAATAAACCTATATTAATAACAACATTACCTATTCGTCTACTTTTTTGGGTCGATTTATTTTCTGACGTTAAGTCATTTGTCGTATTCATTAAAGGGGTCACCTATGTTAAACTTAATACATTATTAAAGAAATGTTCTTATTGTATAATTTATCACATCATCAATAAAACAAGGTTCTTTTATGGATTTAAATAGATACATAGAACAGCACCGCTTCAAAGAAAGTATATATGTCACACGTCCAATTATGCCATCTTTTGACCAATATCAACAGTATCTTTCTTCAATTTGGAATTCATTATGGTTAACAAATGAAGCGTATTGGCATCAAAAATTTACAGAAGCATTAAAACAATACCTTAATGTTAAAGAATTAGTGCTTTTTTGTAATGGGACAATTGCTCTCCTTATTGCATTAAAAATTTTAAACATCGAGGAGGGTGAAGTTATCACTACTCCCTTTACCTTTCCTGCGACACCGCATGTTATATGCTGGAATGGCTTAAAGCCTGTATTTTGTGATATTCAAAAAGACACCTACGGATTAGACCCAAAACAGGTCGAGGAAGCAATAACACCACGTACCAAAGCCATCTTGCCTGTCCATGTTTATGGGATTCCATGTGATGTTGATGCTTATGAAACCATTTCCAGAAAGTATTCCATCCCTATCATTTATGATTCTGCACATACATTCGGATGCCGTTTTCGTGGAAGGGCACTATGTGATTACGGAGATATTTCTGTATTAAGCTTCCATGCAACTAAATTATTTTCTACCGCCGAAGGAGGTGCCTTAATTTGTCATAATCCAGAGCAAGCCAGATTAGCATATTTTATGAAAAACTTCGGTATTGCTGATGAGGAAACAATAATCGGTGTCGGCATAAATGGCAAAATGTCAGAACTATCCGCTTCCTTTGGTTTAGCATTATTACCAATGGTAGATAACGAAATAAAGAGGAGGAACGAGTTATATAATTTATACTGCGAAAGATTAAAGAATTGTTCAGGAATTAAACTTGTGTCCATACCAAAAGGATGCGAATGGAACTATGCCTATTTCCCAATAGAGATAGATAAAGAACAGTATGGATTAACAAGGGACGAATTGTATCAACGGCTACGGAGTTGCAACATTATTGTTCGTAAGTATTTCTATCCCTTATGCAATAAAATTCCATATTACATAACACATAGCCAAATACCAACACATCCGACACCCATAGCTGAAGAAATATCTCAACGAATATTATGTCTTCCCATGTATGGCAGTCTAAATCCTGAAATTGTTTTACAAATATGCGAGCTAATTCAAACATTCCCAACATGGAAATGAATATGAGCAAAAAATGTTTTCGGGATTTAAATATCCCTATCCGTGTTTTGGTTTTTCCAGGAGGTACAGAAATCGGTTTAGAAATATTCCGCTCTTTAGCCTATTCACGCCATATCAAATTATATGGAGCAACAAGCCTTGACTGCGACGCTGGCTACATTATGTTCCAAAATTACACCACAAACGTACCATTTGTTCACCATCCTGATTTTATCAATGCTTTCAATTCCCTATTGAAAAAGAATGATATCGAATTTATTTTTCCAGCACATGACACAGTAGGTTTGTATCTTTCAGAAAACAGAGACAAATTGCCCTCTAAAGTCCTTATATCTCCTTATGATACTTGTGTTATTTGCCGAGACAAATTAAAAACATACCAATATTTTAAAGATTACATACCTACTCCACACGTTTATGAAAATCCTCATGATGTAAGCCATTTCCCTGTATTTCTCAAACCACGAGTCGGAGAAGGTTCAAGAGGAGTATATAAAGTAAATACAATGAAAGAATTAGAAGGGCTTCTTGAAACCAGAAACGACTTACTTATATTAGAATATTTGTCTGGTATAGAGTATACAGTTGATTGCTTTACCAACTCTGAAGGAACCTTGATTTTTGTCGGGGCAAGAGAACGAAAACGTGTAGCAAATGGCATCAGCGTAGATACGCAGATTATCGATAAAACAGAATTTATACCCTTTGCAGAATGTATTCATTCACACCTAAAATTTCGAGGAGCATGGTTCTTCCAGATGAAACGGAATAACGACGGACAATTAGTGCTTCTCGAAATTGCCCCACGTGTAAGTGGAGGTATGGGACTTTTCCGAAACCGTGGAGTAAACCTTCCCTTATTAACTGTCTACGATGCTCTCGGTTTGCCCCTGAATATTTCCGAACAATCGTTCCCAAATAGAATGTTACGTTGTCTGTCTAATCATTTTGTCAATTCACTTCATGAAAACAATATTCAATCAGATTATAAAATAAAATATGAACATGTTTACATCGATTTTGATGACACACTTCTCATAAAAGGGAAACTAAACTCTTTTATTTTTATGTTTTTAATACAATGTAAGGGGAACCACATTCCAGTCACTTTACTAACCAGACATAAAGAAAATATTTTACCTTTGTTAAAACAATATGGAATTGAAAACATATTCACACGTATCATTATATTATCTGAGAAAGATAAAAAATCAGATTATATTACAGAAGATAATTCCATATTTATCGACGATTCATATAGCGAACGACAGGAAGTCTCCAAGGTTAAAACCATACCTGTATTTGGTGTAGATATGATAGAAACATTGATTGATTGGAGCATGTAAATGGATGAATATAAATTTATTGAACACGTAGGAAAAACCTATACAAAAGGTTCTCATCAGGATAAAGTCATACGTGAACTTATTGTGCGGACATTCAAACCATACTTAAATCCGGAAATGACGTGCCTTCAATTAGGCTACGCCGAAGGTGTAGATACACAGATATTAGCACCATTATTATTTCAATTAGATGTTGCTGAGGCAAATAAAGAATTTATAAACAACGGTTTACAACACAATTTGAAAAATGTTCGTTTTATACACACCCTTTTTGAGGATTTAAGCCCTGAAAAAACAGGGAAACAATATAATGCAATATTTGCAATTTATGTGTTGGAACATATCCTCGATGTAAATAAATTATTAAAAATAACTCACTCCCTCCTCTTACCTCATGGACTACTTTTCGTAGTTGTCCCAAATGCTCGTGCCCTTTCCCGTCAATTAGCACGGCATATGGGGCTAATAAAAGAACTTACTGATTTAACCGAACATGATATTCAACATGGACATCGGCGTGTATATGACCGTATACAACTCAATAGGGATATAAAAGGAGCTGGGTTTGAGATTATCCATCAAGGCGGTATCTTCTTAAAAATTCTTGCCGATTTCCAATTGGACCAATTATACAAAATAGGAATTTTAGGACCTGACCAAATTGAAGGGTTATATCAATTAGGTCTGGAATACCCTGATTTATGTGGGTCAATTTTTGCCATAGCAAGGAAGGCTACACCCGACTCATCCGATGTGTCCGACATGTCCAACCCGTCCGATTCCTCAAAAGGAAAAAACAATGACTAACGAAAACAAAACACAAGACATTGAATTTTCCATCGTGATTAGCTGTTATTATGAGGAAAAAAGTATAGAAGAATTCCATCAACGCTTAAAGAGCACATTAGATAATACTGGACGTTCTTATGAAATTATCCTCGTTAACGATGGTAGCACCGATGGCACATGGGAAAAACTTAAAAAATTATATAATGAAGATGAAAATATATATGCCATATTAAACCTCTATCGCAATTCGGGACAACAAGCTGGCGTTACGGCGGGTATTATGGAGGCAAGAGGGAAAGCCATTGTTCTTATTGATAGCGATTTACAATTGGCACCCGAAGACTTACCAAAATTAATAGAAAAATATGATGAAGGTTATGATGTCGTTAGTGGTTATCGACAACATCGACAGGACAGTTTTTTACGTCGCTTCCCATCACGAATTGCAAACTGGATTATGCGAAAATCATCAGGAGCACCTCTAACTGATTTCGGTTGCACATATAAAATCTACCGTGCTGACCTTGTCCGTGCATTTGAGTATGGGCCTTTTTACATTTTCCGAACCGCTGATGTTATATCCCGTGCTGGGAGTTGTATTGAAGTTCCAGTCCAACATTTCCCCCGCCCTTATGGAAAGTCAGGGTATACCTTTTTACGGCTGTGGCAATACAACATGGACAATTTAGTTCGCACCTCACCACGATTATTTCAATGGTTTGCCGTTATCTGTTTGTTTTTCGGGTTCCTGTTTTTCCTTCGTATCATATCTGCATTCTTCTTTGATTACCGTATCATGAAAGAAATTACACCAGGACTAATTCTTAACGTTATCACCTTCTCTCTTCTGATTATTATTGGTATCTTATCCATTATTGGCGAATTTGCAATTCGCTCCTTTTTAGCATTGTATAGAATACCTGCGTTTATCGTTAAAGAAAAATGGAAGAGAGTGAGGGAAAACTAACATTGATTGCTATTATAAACACACATGAACACAAAAGTTAGCACGAAAAAAACATTTAAACTAATTATCATACTATGCCTATGGTTTTTACCTATTTTTATAATAGTATGTATTGAATTTTCCTTACGCATCTTGAATGTCGGTGAAAATCGAAACCCATTTCTTGAAAAAGAATGTAATCAGACCCACTTTTTTGTCCCCAATCGCAGTTTTTACCAGCAGTATTTTCGCATTCCTCTTTATGATTTTGTCAATTGGGACCATCTCGATTTTTCCATATCGAAACAGAAAGATAAAAATGCTTTTCGTATCTTCGTCTTCGGCGAATCCGCAATGTATGGGTTAGAAAGTTCCGTAAGGCAATTAGAAGTGATGTTGAAAATGGCTATACCTGAAATAAAATGGGAAATCTATAATGTGTCCTGTCCAGGTATTAATTCACATATTCTCTATTTTTTAGCAAAGGCATGCGTTTACTTTTCGCCCGATGCTTTCCTTATTTATATGGGGAACAATGAAACTATTGGTCCTTATGGCGAGCATTCTTTTCTATATAAATTTCCTGCATTGAGAACAACCTCTGTAATTCGGCTCGATACTTGGCTGAAAAAATTAAGGATTGTTCAGTTATTCGAAAAACAACCAGATATACATTGGCGTGAACAAACACCTGACAATTTAATGCCTTTTGTCCCACATCAAGGGCAAGAAACAAAAACATTGGAACTTTTTGAAAAAAATCTAAAAGACATGATAAATATTGGAATTAAGACCAATGCATATGTAGTTTTAGGAACCTTATCGTTTAACAGAAAGTTTGGTGTAGACCCATCAGAATACAAATCCTTATCATTTCAACAAACGGAGATGAATAAACGTATCCTTGCCGTAGGTAATACCTTTAAAACGCAAACCCATCTAATTCGCCTTGTCGATTTAGATAAAACAATCGCTCAAAAAAGTCCTGACGGAATTCCTGGGTATGAATATTTCTGTGATAATATCCATTTTACTTTTGAAGGCAACTATATTGTGGCTCAGGAATGGTTTAATGCTGTTCTATCGATACTGAAAGAGAAAAAACAAGTTTCACTGGAAAACAATACTCTATCAATTCCAATAGAAAAATGTGCTGAATACTTAGGATGGAATAAGGCAAATACGTTATTACA
The DNA here is from genome assembly GCA_035361075.1 of Candidatus Hydrogenedens sp. Lineage (NCBI taxonomy): Bacteria > Pseudomonadati > Candidatus Hydrogenedentota > Candidatus Hydrogenedentia > Candidatus Hydrogenedentales > Candidatus Hydrogenedentaceae > Candidatus Hydrogenedens > Candidatus Hydrogenedens sp. Next base: position 55,233 of record DAOSBX010000021.1, read on the forward strand.
GATTCAAATGCAAAAGAACGTTATTACAGATGCAGTATCGCTTAAGTTTCTTCAAAAAAAAGAAGAAGAGGTGTCAAAAGAAATTGGAGATTTTATCGAACAATTAATTGTTGATGGATATAAGCAAGCTTACGAAATAAATCCTGAGGATGAAAAAATAAATATGCAGTTGATAGAGTGGTTACTAAAAATAAAAGACCTAAACAAAGCCATGGAAATATCTCAACTATTCTATTCAAGATATCCCTGTTCAAGAATAGCAATGCGATTACTTGGAAATGTTTATGCAAATACATCAGATATTGATAATGCCATTAAAATATATCAAGAATGTTTAACATATTATCCAGATGACGGTTTAGCCAAAGACAGTCTAAATAGAATGCTTAAACTCAAACATGAAACAAAATAAAGTTATATTAAAAAAAATAAATATTAGAGGTATAAATTGTTGGATTATCCTCTTCCTTATTGTAATTTCTTCTATTGTTGCATACTTCCACTTAACCCTACGAGTAAAAACAATCGGCAAAGATTACCGATTTGAACATGAATGGTTGGTAAATGCTATCTCTGTAGCGTGTGGACAAGGCTTTACAACCCCAGTAGCACCTTACCCAGAAAATATGCGGTTGTTTCTCGAGCAAAAGACAGACGCCATGAATAAAACAGATCTGCCCAAAGACTGGAAGCGATGGGATAATAGCCCCTTCGTCAAAACCCATCGCTACCTCATAACAAGCATTGGATTCTTTTGGCGTCTCTTTGGAATACGATGGAGTGTCCTAAAAATTTATGCGGGTGTCTTATTTGTTATTACAGTACTTGCCTCATATTGGACAATCTACAAACTTGCGGGAAAATTATATGCATTCTTCGTTTCTGTAATGGTTGTAAATGCACCTGCTTTATTATTTCTACTTCCATCCTTACGTGATTACTCAAAAGCCACCTTCTTTATGCTTTTTCTGGCAGTGTTAGCCGAGTTATTGTATGGCACACAAAAAAACACATTTAAATT
>DAOSBX010000022.1 GCA_035361075.1 Candidatus Hydrogenedens sp.
AAATATCCGCCTCACCTCCCCGCGCCGGCAACTCCTCCAAAACCTCATACCCTCGCAATTTATCTATCTTCATTTTACCCCTTTTACTCTCTTCGCTCTTTCGCATCGTTTCCTCTGTTATAACCTCTCTCTCTCTTATTACGGTCTTATCTGTGGAACTCACCGTCAGATTGGCGTCTTCTACTATCTCTTCATCCCTCTTCCGTTCTGTACGATCTATCTCTTCGAACATCTTACCTGCCTCCATTATTCTTATAATTATATTATACTTCTTTCTCTTTCGTTTTAGGTATCAAACCTTTTTGTTCTCTTTTAACTTTTGATATACCTTTCCTCTCTACATATATAATACCCACTTCTTCCGGTTCTTGCATCGCTTTTATCTCTATCGGATAACCTTCTTTATTCATCTCAACAATCGATTCTTTATACACTTTACACCATTTTTGGGCACTCTCTTTATCCATCTGCTTTTCATACTCACTAATATCTTGCTCTTCTACTTCTTTTACAAATCTCGTGATGATTTGGCCATCTTTATCAAATTTAACTTGTATTTTATAACTATTCCCTAAGGGAGTTTGTATTTCTATTATTTTATCTTCACCTATCTCCAAAATATTTCCTTTTTCAATTAGAGAATACCCTTTTGTTTCTAAGGTCTGCAAAAACTTTTCAAATATTCTTCTTTTTTCTTGCTTAATATTCTCAATTCTCTTTTTTTCTTCATAGGCATAAAATAATTGCCAAAACTCTTTCGATTCTATGTATTTTTTCTCTAACAAATTCTTGGCTAACTCTACTATAGTAGAGTCTTTTATATTCTTATCTTCTAACATTGCACTTATTTCTTCCTCGTATACTTTAGTATAGTAATATTTCTCTTTTATGTCACCATAAACAATTTTAATTTTATCTCTGACATTCCTAAGTATTTCGATATTATCCTTTCCTAAATATTCACTCATTTTTTCCCTAAGATTATTACATTCATCAGGATCTATTCTCTCAAGCATTGATAAATATTTTTCTACTTCTTGCTGAAGAATTTCTTTTTTGTTTTCTATCTTTTCCTTTTCTTCTTTTTTTTCTTTTGATAGTATTTTTGTAACTGAATAATTCTCATTATCCAAATTTAAACTCATTAATTCTTCAAGTAAATTCTTTGATAAATTAATTTCTTCCATCGTTTCTTGTAACTTTTTTATTTTTTGCGGTATATTTAATGACCTATCATCTTTCAATTTTTCTATACTTGCGATTCCTTTTCTAATTTTTTTGTGAATGTTTCCCTCTCCTTCTTGGATTGTTATTTTCTTTATTTGTTCTTTTGTAAAATTATACTTTTGAATGTACTCTACAAAGCTTTCTAATTTTTCTTTTAAATGCGCTAAATCTGTTAAGGATAACTTGTTTAACATATCTATCGAAGTTTTTATCTTATTTACCTCAATGAATTGAGTTTGTCCTTTTATTACTTCCCAATACCTCAATATATCAAAAATCTTTTTATCTTTAATCTCTTTTATTATCTTCTTTACCCGTAAAGAACGTTTATTAAATTCATCTATTTTCTTTTCATACCATTTTTCATAGCCTGAAGCAAGAATTCTTTCATATGTGTGTTCTTGTAAAATCTGATTTTTCATTCTGACCAAAGAATCATATTCTTTTTTAATTTCCTCAGAATATATTTCTTTTCCACCAATAGTCTTGTGAATTTCCTCGATCATATGTAAAAGATCCTCAGAAAGTAATTTGTGATTATGTTCATAAATTTCTTTTTCATTGGCGAAAGAAATCCCCCATGACACAGTTATTGAACTCATAATCTTACCTCCATTAAAATAATGCTGATATTATCTTTATCGCCTTTTTCGATTGTTTTCTGGAATAGAGAGACGGCTCTATTTCCGTTTTGCATATTAATACAATTTTCCATTTCACTTTCATCTAAAACATCCCAAAGGCCATCAGAACATAGTAAGAAAGTTTCTTCATTAGATAATCTTAATTCACGGTAATAAATTTCGAGCGAATTACTATCTGTTTTACTTGAAAGAGCACAGGTTAAAACACTACGTTGAGGATGAGTTCTCACCTCTTCATAAGAAATAATTCCTTGCTCCAGCAACTTGCCTACAACAGAGGTATCTTTGGAAACTTGCTGAAGGAAATCTTCGTTTTTCCTGTAAATACGACAATCTCCAACATTAAAAACATGTGCTGTATTGCCTTCCAGAGATAAACCTGCTACAGCAGAACCTATTTCCAACGAATCACAATTCTTTTCCGCATATAAATGGAGTTCCTCATTGGCTTTGATTAAAGTAGAAAATATATTTTCCTTCGAATTCATTGGGTTTTGGACAAGGGTTTCAAGAACAATCTTAGCAGCAATTTCTCCGTACATTGCTCCTCCCATTCCGTCTGCAACAATAAATAGGGCTTTTTCTACATTTGTCATTATCTTCTCGCCATTTGCGTCCATAAAAATCTCCCCATTAATAAGAATAGAATCTTCATTATTTTCCCTTTGAGTTCCTCTATTACATATATACGAAACTTTTATATCCATACAAAATACCCCTCTTACATTCCTTCTATTATTTTAATATCCACATCCTGAGATAAACTTACTACATCCTTCGGTTTTATTTCGTATTTTGTTCCTGGATTTATTTTTTGATTATTAAGATATGTATAATTAGAGCTATTCAAATCCTGGATATACCACTTATTATTCTCAAAAATAAATGTAACATGTTTACGTGAAATTGTTTTATATTTCTGGAGCAGTTCTTTACACTTACAATGTCTACCTATAATATCTCCATTATATATTTTTATGCTATCATTGTGATTTTCAAATTGAACCAACAAACAAGGATTTTCTTTAGTTTCCTCTTGTAGAACATTTGTAGGTTTTTCACTAGCTAAATCAGTATTTAGTGGACTAAGTGAAGAAATATCTGTCATACAAAAATTGCAAATTATACTCTCTGCTTTATTTTCTGCTTTACAAGCGGGACAAATCTTAATTAATGGCATCTTTTATCTCCTGTGTATCTTTTTGAAAAGGAATACCAACCACAAAGGTCCCTTGTTTTCCTTCAACAAATTGCAAACTTCTATTTTTCTCTTTTAATCCATAAGATTCATAAAGTTCTTTTAATTCTGGATTAAAAATATACATATTTTGATTTCCTGAACCTTTCCATATAGCAGATGTTTCATTCTTTTCCATAAAAGGTCCATCTATTAATATATCAATATAATATAAAATATCAGGATATTTTTTATCTAAGACAGTATATGTGTAACCTGAATAAACAAGAATATCATTATATCTATATTTTCTCGCCATTTTAAGTAATTTCAAGAGTGCTTCTGGTTGGTCGAAAGGTTCACCACCTGAAATAGTAAGTTTTCCATACTCATTTTTTAAGTAACTTTCTATCTCTTTCCATTTCATTTTATATTGTGGGTCAAATTCCCAACTATGATTTGCTATACAGCCTTTACATCGGATTGTGCATCCCTGGAACCAGATACCTAAGCGTTTTCCTGGACCCAGTGTAAAAATTGGAAAATAAATTAACTGTATTAAAGGTGTAATTCTTCTTTTCATTGAATCTTCAATACCCACTCATCTTGGTTCTCAACTATATCTAATATCTCAATTTTCATTCCTGGTTCTGGTTTTATTCTAATTAAAGATTGGGATAAAGGATTAATAAACACTTCTTCAATTTTATTTCCAATACCCCGTCCTCCCATAGAAAGATCTGAACATACAATAGTTTTTATTTTTTCTATTGTTTCTTCGTTAATAACCGGAATAATTTTATGAGTATCTTCTAATTTAAATAACACATTTTCAAACATTTTTCTAAATATAAGTTCTGCCCCTCGTGGACGAATAAAATCAAAGACCGCTATATTTTCGCCTATCCTATTTAATATTTCGGGCCTAGAAATTCTAAACTTAAAAAAATCTCCTATGGCTTCCAGAATACTTTTTTCTACTTTTTCATATTCCATATCGGGATTAATTCTTTGAATCTTTTCTCCCCCAGGACCTATATCATAAACACCAAGATTAGATGTAAATACAATTAAAGCCTCTGAAAAATAAACAGTTTCTCCACGACCGGATGTAAGCCTTCCGTCATCGAGAATTTGTAAAAAGATATCAAGAATTTTGGGATGTGCTTTTTCAATTTCATCAAAAAGAACAACTGTAAACGGATTTTGTTTTATAGAATTTGTTAATTCTCCACCTACATCATAGCCTACATAGCCCGGAGGAGCACCTAATAATCTTTGGTCGGAATGTTCATGACCAAACTCAGACATATCAAATCGAATATATGCTGTTTCACTTCCGAATATAACTTCCGCTATTGTTTTAGCTAATTCTGTTTTTCCTACTCCTGTAGGTCCTGCTAAAAACAAAATACCTTTGGGTTTTTGGGAGTATCTTGAAAATTGTGCCCCTGAAAGATTATAAAATGAACGCCGAACTATGTCGACTGCTTTTTTTACCGCCCTTTTTTGTCCTTTTACTCTATTCTCTATCAATTGTTCCATTTGTTCAATTTTGGATAATTCAATTTTTGCCCATGGATTTTCTATCACTCCTATTTTATACCTACGGATGGCTTCACCTATTTCTGCCAACGTTAATTTCTCTCTTCTGGCAAGTGAAACAATAGATATTATCTCTGTCCCTTGCATTTTAGATGTTTGATCCACAAATACTCCTATTATGTCTTTTTGTTTATTTCCATCTAAATTTTTAAACTGGTCGTCCTCACCTACAATTGAATTAATAATCTGGTTTCGAACTTCATTATCAGGTTTGGGAATACTTATTGTTTTAAGTTTGGGATTCTCAATAGTAAACCATGAAGGAATATCGTTTTCTTTTTCTAATATCCAGAATATTAAGTTATAACGAGGATAATTAGAACCCATTAGCTTAGGAAAAGTATTTAGGCACAGGCGAAACATCTTATAATAAAACCCATTCAGGTGGGCTTGTTCTCCTATAACCTCAGCAAAACGAGAAGAAAAATTCAGGATTATTGCCGATGGATGTCTATCATTAGTTACAATTTTTTCAATAATTTCATATCCATTAGATAAAGTAGCGTTATAAAACTTATCTTTACATATATCAACCCCAGTAATTTCTTTAATTAGAGAAGTCTCCCCTTCTATCAATTTAAACCCAAATAATGGTTCATAATTCAAAAATATTGAATATTGCTCCTCTTGTTTTAACAAGTTTGCAATAAAATTAGATAATGTTAATGTTACTACTTTTGTTTCACCTTCAGTCGTTAAAGGGAATGGGTAAATATCATAAATATTTCCATGCAAAACAAATTGATTTTTTACAGACAAGAACCTTATTATTTCTTTCGCCCACTTTTGTAACATATTATTCTCCTTAATATATTTATTAACTTATATTTATCACTACCTTAAAAATATACACAAAATCTTTGAGTAAATTCTATTTGAGATACAAATAAAAAATATAATTATAAAGGAAGAAAGAAAAAATTTTTTATATAGATATTATGTAGAATTGCGGAATATTTTCAATGACAGAACAAAAAATTAAAACAAACCACTCTCAATAAGTATTCATAATGAAAAAATTTTTAATTACTTTCACCAATTACTTCCATATATTCATACCCAAGAATTCATCGTTTTCTATCAATGGGTCTTCGGGATTAGGAACATGGAAGTATGTTATTTCTCCATCGGGGTCAGAAAATTCTGTCAGAACAATGTTATCATAATCATACTTGGCATGCGGATACCATGTGGTAGTTCTCCAGCCCTTTACTTTTAACATTAATCCATCTTCTCTGATTGAATCGTCTCTGAATGGTCCTTCTACGGTATTAAGGTCTATGGTTATTGCTCTTATTGGTACTTCTTTGAGATAGGGGTTTTTGACTGTGCTCATGCAAAACACAACAGGTCCATACATCAATGCACATCTCCCCGCCTGCACCTGGACCCCTTTAATAAATCTTACTTTCATATCTAACGACAACTCTATGACATCATCTTTTTTCCACTCCCTTCTAATCTCATACCACGAACCATCACTAATTCTTTCTGTTGACACTTTCTCTCCGTTTACCATAACTTCAAATGTCTTGCACCATAAAGGAATACGAAGAAATATTGAAAACACTTCGGGGTTCGATGGATTTACAGATAGTTTTACTTTACCATCACTCGGATACCGTGTGTCCTGTGCAATTTCCAAATTGGTATTCTTCAATTTCATATTCGCTTTAGACTGAGTATATAAACTAACATAAATTCCCTTTTCCCCAAGGTAATATACCATGCATGGAATATCCGCTATCATTCTTCTATAATTACAAGGACAACAGTAATTATCCTGGTCGAAATATACTCGCTTACCTTCAAACGGCGTGTAATATCTTATTTTTCTTCCATCTGGTGACTGAGCAGCAAAAAGTGCATTGTAAATAGTGCGTTCCATTAAATCGGCATACCTTGAATCATGAAACCACCTTAATAATTCATCCCACCATCTTATTAAATAAGCAGTTGCACAGGTTTCACCTAAGTTTGCTATCCCCTCTTGTGTATCGTGCCAGCATTCATGTTGACCGGATGTGCCAGTAATAACCAATCCGTTCCCTTTCAACAGAAAATCCATTACTCGCTTTGATGGTGTTAATAAATCCTCATCGGGTTCTATTCTATAAAGTTTCTGCTTTTCCATACATCGTTTTATATAAGTATATACATGTCCTTCCACTTTCCCCCATCTACCCTTAACAATTGGCATGTCCCATTGAGGTAGTCGCATATAATCTTTTACAAAGTTAAGATATTTAGTATCTTTCGTCTCCTCATATAAACTTAACATGGCATCTTCGACACCTATTGTTCCCATTTCCCAGCATAAATCACCGGGGGCAGGTATTCTGCCGGGATATGGACTCATTTTTTCTATAAGGTAATCGCCTGCTCTTTTCGCTCCATCAAAAGCCTTTTCGTTATCAAACAATCTATACTCTGTAAGTAACCCCAAAATAATATAACTTATCTCTGCAATATCCCACAATGTCCATACTCTGCATTCTGGTTTCAAATAACCGATATATCCATCCGGCTCTTGTAGTCCTAAAATGGTATTCACTATATACTCCTTCTTCTTTATTACGTTGGGGTCATTCGTATATTTGGCAAATTTTGCAAATGCGTCTATGGTCTTACCCATTCCAACATATCCATCACAATCCTCTTTTTTTCGGAAATCGTCAAGAAAAAATTCATCAATATCTATAACCATTGAATTATTATAAATTGTTGTCTGCATTCGTCTACCGAACTCTCCTCCTACTTTAATAGAATCTATTGGGATTTGGGATAAAAAAGCATCTTCAGCTACACAAAGCGAACTTATAATACAAAAAACACTAACACTTATAATCATATATAGTCCCCTTCTATAAAAAGTTTAAATATATTGGTGAATCTCGATATGGGTAATAAATATCTAAAAGTCAATCTATACTCAAATTCAGGAGGTAAAACCTAATAGATTATTTTAAAATTGTATTTGCTACTTTATTGAAAGGTCAAATCCTATAAACTCATCCTGCTCAAACAATGGGTCTTCGGGATTAGGAACATGGAAGTATGTTATTTCTCCGTCGGGGTCAGGGAATTCTGTCAGAACAATGTTCTCATAATCATACTTTACAAGTGGATACCAGCTGAGTGTATTCCAGCCTTTTACTGTAAATTTTAAGCCACCTTTCCGCACAGTATCATCTGGAAATGGTCCTTCTAAAGTCTTTGGGTCAATAGTAAGGTTTCTTAAATCTTTATCTTCAAGTGCAGGATTTGATTTTTTGCTCACACAGAATACCTGCGGTCCATACATAACAGCAACTCTACCTGCTTGAGCCTGAACTCCACGGATAATACGCGTCCTAATCCCCAAGTCAATTTCAAGTACGGAACCTTTTTTCCAAGAACTTCCTATTGCCAATATACCCCCTGCTAAATCATCCTTTACTATCCAATCTCCGTTATCTATCCTTGTTTTGATTTCTTTACACCAGGAAGGAACACGAAATGATATAGGAAAAGCCATCTCTTTTGGAATTTTGCTGATTTTAATTTTCACAATCCCATCTGATGGATAATTTGTCTCTTGTTCTATTTCGATAGGGGTATTATCAACAGTTAAACTGGCTTTTGAAGGGGTAAATAGGTTTATATAAATGGATTTATCGTTTGTGTAATATATCATCTGAGGCAATTCCGAAATTATCCTGCGGAAGTTACATGGACAGCAATAAGAATCCTGGTCAAAATATACTCGTTTCCCTTCAAATGGCGTATAGTAGCGGATCTTTCGACCATCTAACGATTGAGCACCGAATAAGGCGTTATAAATAGCACGCTCCATTAAATCGCCAAATTTTGGATTACCGGTTTCTCTTAACCATTCATCCCACCATCGGATTAAATAAGCAGTCATGCATGTTTCACCGAGATTACAACTTCCCTCTTGCGTATCGTGCCAGCATTCGTGCTGTCCGCATGTGCCGATTATAACCAGTCCATTATTCTTTAATATAAAATCGAGTACTTTACTGCTTGGTTTTAACAGGTCCATATTTGTTTCGATACGGTTTAACTGCATTTTTGCCATGCATCGTTTCAAATGAGCATAGGCATGCCCCTGTATGGTCCCCCATCTGCCTTTTATAATCGGTCCATCCCACTGGTCTAATTTCATGTAGTTTTTAACGAAATCTAAATATTTTGCGTCTTTTGTATCCTCATACAAGCAGAGCATTGCAGTTTCAACGCCAGTGGTACCCATCTCCCAGCATATATCACCATCGCCGGGGATGCGTCCCGGGTATGGGCTCATATTTTGAATGAGATAATCACCGGCTTTCCTGGCTCCTTCTAATGCAGATTCATCACCAAAGAACCGATATTCCATCACAAGCCCATAGATTATGTAGGCAATCTCATGTATATCCCAAAGTCTCCACACACGAGCACCTTCCTTAAATAAACCGATATATCCATCTTTTTCCTGTGCATCAAGCAATGTTTTAACAACATGATTTTTGCGTTCAATTACCTTTGGGTCGTTGGTGTATTTAGCAAATCGAACCAACGCATCAATAGTCTTGCCTATTCCAACATATCCACCTTCACCATTTTCCTTTTTTATAAATGGTTCTAAAAACTCACCATCAATATCCATTACCATTGTATTGTTATATATCGTCATATCTATTCGTCTGCCCATTTCGCCACTGACTTTAACTGCATCCAGAGGAATCGGCTTGAACATATCCTCAAAAGCACCCATTGTCATCAAAACAAACATCAACGAAATACTCATAAAATCCATATACTTCTCCTTTCTTGTAAATCTATTTTCATTAAATGATTATTTTAACATATCAATATTTTTTCTTATCAATCATTAAATATTCATAATAACTTTAAAGAATGTTACTACTGCAAAACTATAAACCGCATTAAATAAAAACATCGTTAGGAAATATAAAGAAAAGCCTGGGATTCTAATTTTGACTGGATGCTCCTTTGCAATATTTCTTATTTCTTTAGGTATCGTTAAACGGCGATATAGATATATCAAAAAAATGACTATGCAGAATAATAGGACATGGATACCATAAAGGAAACCTAAAACAATGAGAGTAATTTTCCATGGGCGGGTTTTATCTTTGAAACATATCATTCCAGCAATAATACTCATAATCATAGTGACAATTGCATAGAAAATAATATGAAAGTATAGTAACACAACAGAAGGAATTGTATATAGAGGTGATATAAAATAAAATAGTACTTTCATTGTAAGCGTGTCCGTCTTTAGCCACAGGTCGTCTTTAACTTCTTTTGGGTCTATAGAGTAATTCATATATGAAATCGCCTTGAAAATTGGCTGGGAAACATACTTTTCTAACGATTCTTGAACAGAAGTATTTTTATCTCCTGTGTCATTATCCATTCCTTTGAATGTATTTTTCTTTATCGAATCGGATGCTCTATCTCCATATAACTTCTCAATCTTTCTTTTTAGCGATAGCAACTGTCTTTTTGGTGCTGAAACAATTCTCGGCACATCCCGAATTTGTAGTAATTTAAAATTAACTAATTGATTATCTATTCTGAAATTATATGTATAATACATCATTTTTTTGTTTTTATCATTCATAACTTTAACAACATTATCAATGTAAATATTGACTGGAATTTTCTCTCCTGAATATAAATTGAGCAGTTTCTGTGGGAAAAATATTTGTTTTGATGGCATAGAATTTATTGTATAAAATGCATTTAAACATATTTTATCTGGATGTGGAGTTAACGCTTCTTTTTCTATTTCTAATTCTCTTTTTCTTTCCTCTTTCTGTATCACATCTGAAAATATTTCCATTCCTGGCATATCTAAAAGTTTCTTTCTTTCCTCACTTAGTCCAACCATTGCATCTGATAGTTCTGGCTTTTTTATATAAAAGTAATTAAAAACAATAGAAAAGTTTTTTGTAAAATATTCTTGTATTACCTCTTTTTCACTCTCAGACAATGTGTAATTTTTATCTTCAATATACTTGAAAAATTCCTCCTTTTTATCGGCAGAAAATGTACATGTCTCTAATGCTAATTTTGATGTAGTAGTAGGCGATTTCTTTTCTACAAGCAAACGATAAGACCTTTTATTTTGAGGACTAAATTCCTCCTTCATTTCTAATATATCATTTACCGATACAAAATGGGCATGTGACCCTGTGTAAAGGGAAACGAGGATTCTATAAAATGTGCTCATTTCATCAGACAAAACATAATAATTGTAGGGATAATCAAAACTATTCACCAAATCAACAGGAATATCTACATTAGTAACTGGAACAGGGAATAACCAGATCCAACTTTCCGTTTTTCCTCGATTAAATTCGATGTACATTTTTGTTAATTGCATCTTATCATCTGGCAGAGTAATTCTCACATCAAATTTCAAATTAGAAATAGGTTCCCATACTTTCGTTTCCGGGTTATAACCCATGATAAGACCACATGCATAAATCGGCATAGAGGACACTATCGAAATAGTGAGTATCAGGATAACCTTTAAGGGAGTTATTATTTGTATTTTGTTCATAATTCATTTCCAATGTTTTATATTATTTTCATAATCTATTTAGAACAATTTTGGGACCTGTTTTTCTAATAAAGGATGGATATAAATAATGTATACGTTGTAAGGAATTATAAACATGAAAATAAGAAAAAGAATAGAAAATACTATATAAAATCTTTTCTTTATTGTGTACTCACTTGTTAAATATTTATATGGTTCATTATTTCCCTCTTCATCTTTTTCATATAGTTCATTGATTTTTTTCTCAAGCAAAGAATTCCCTTTTAAAACAAAACCAACAAGAGTAAAGCAATTAAACAACCCTAATTTTAATAATTCAATACATTCAGGTCGAACCCTTTTAGGAATGGCTATAATACCCGCAAATAAACTACATAAACAGGAGACAGCGATAAAAACTATAACATATATAGGGAATACCCAGAATGTGAACCTGTGGATTAACATCACTTCCGGGGGAGCACCTTTATTAAAATATAAATCTTCTATAAAAGAACTTGGCTTATCTGATATATGTATTCGAGTAACAGGCATATTCCTGATTGTTTTAGTTCCATAAAAAGAAGCATATTCAGATGGAACTTCATATTTTCCCTGATTCACAAAATAATTTACCTGGGGTTTTATTTTCATCTTTCCCATATCGCAAGTAACAAAGCCTTTAATAAAAATATAAATTGGGATATTTAAATCTTTATAAACACGGGTCAGCTTTAGCGGAAAATAGATTCTGTCTGTCTTGAACTTTATAAAGACTTGAAGCGGATGCTCAATCTGTAAAAACTCTCTACCTATATATATATTATTTTGATTTGTGCTTCCGGTTTGTTCAAAATAAAATCGTTCTAAATCTGACGCCCATGAAATTACAAAGGAAAATTTTTGTCCTATATACGATTGAATAATATTCTTTACATCATCAGGAAAATTTAGTCCTTTGCTTTTTAGATATGTTTCCAATGCATTTCCATCACTTGCTGTAATTAACTCTGTAGTTAACCCTAATTTTTCCACGTGTTTATGGACTTCTACACTTCCTTCTCCTAACATTTGTTCCATAAAGCCTTTATCCGAATATTCTTCATAATTTATCTCTCGTGTACGGAATAAATCATGCGTAGGAAATAATAAAAGAAAAGAAGGATAAACCTGCGACATTAAAGTAATAAGATTTAATGTAAACAATCTCTTACGGAGTAATTCTTCAACTGTTTTCCCTTTTTTTGGAAAAAAGAAGTCCTGCATCACATCAATCTCTATATCCTCGGGTTTTGACGGAACAGGGAAAATCCACACCATACCTCCTGGTGTTTCACCTTCTTTCTTCTCACTCTGCAATACCACATTCAGTATTAAATGTTCTTTTCCATTCTCATAATTAATGTACCCTATTTGAGTGTTTTCTCTAACTATTCTCAGAGGATATTGCATATATTTATCATACATGTAAGCAACCCCATCTGCATGTGCATGAGTAATAACCCCTGTAAAAAAAATATTCAGGGTTAAAAATATGCTTAACAAATATTTATTAGCCATTCTCATATTATTTCTTCCTCTTTATGATGTATATAAACTATAGTTCGTTAATAACAACTTTAAAATATGTATTGAGACTAAAGAAAGGAAAAGGAAAATTAAAACGAACCACACATAAAATTTACGCTGGATATTATAGTAATAAATAGCATACCCTGCATTTTCTACCATTTCTTTTATTTTCTCATCAACGTTGGGAACATACTTGGAGATTATTCTATAGGTTAACAAAATAAAACCGACAAGTGTCAGACAGTTTAATAACCCTATAACAAAAAGTACTTTTTTAGGGGGCGCAATTCTCTTGTTAAATGCAATCATCCCTGCCAACAAACTGGAAATACAGGAAAGAATAAGGTAGTAAATAACAGCAATGGGAATAAACCATTTTATCAGCCAATAGATAACAGTGATTTTTAACGGAGCTTTATTATGAAACCACAAATCATCTGTATATTTTGATGCCTCTTTATCTACAATTATCTTTGAATAAACTAAATTTTTGATATTATCTTTCCCTCCATAAAATGAGACATAGTCTTTCATTGGAGAGTAATTCTTCAAGTAATAATAGTCAGGATTTATATTAAAAGGAAGGTTTCCCTTTTCAGGTGTAACAAAACCCATTATATATAATCTAATTGGGATTACTTCATATCCGTACACACTCGTTAACCTCAAAGGATAATACACTTTCGGAGTTTTAAAAGTAAGATAAATACTAATCGGCTTTTTTATCTCTCCATACTTTAGCTCTTCCAAATCTCTTACCCGCTGTACTTTATAAAACATAGATATATCCGAAATCCATGTTACGACAAAAGAATAATGCTTTCCTATATATGTTCCTATAATTTCCCTCGCATTATCAGGAAAATTTAGCCCCTTCTCACGAAGATATTCTTCAAATTTTACCTCATCTTTTGCTGTAATCAACTCACTTGTTAGCCCCATCTTTTCAACAACTTCATGAACAGTAATCCGCTCCATATTTTTATATGTTTTACCACCTCTTCCCCTCATCAAAAGTGGCGGGAGAAATGCCAATGGATAAATTTGTGTCCCTGCAAAAATAGAAGCGGTCTGATAAAAACGCATTTCTAATGTATCATGTAATTCTATAGCCATCGAAGGCGTCGAAAAATCTTTTACAATATCTAACTTAATATCCTCAGGAGAAGAAGGAACAGGAAATATCCATACTCCCTTTCCTTTTTGCCCATCCTCCCCTTGTATCTTAACAGCCAGTAACAAATGTTCATAGGTCCCATCATAACTAATAATACCAACCTGCTGATGCTCTTTCACTAAACTAAGCGTTGGAGAGTCCGTATTCAGGAAAATCCCTCCATCTGCAAATCCAAAAAATGAACATACAAAAAAACATAAAAGAAATAGCCCACTTTTAAAAATTATCTCCTTATCCCTAATCCTTTTCATCACTTTTCTTCCTCACTTAACATTTAATTTTTTCGTCCCCCTGAAAAAATTATACTAAAACTACTCCCTTCTGCCAAGGATAATTTAACTTTACTTATAAAAAAATATTATCAAAGGGAGAAGAACATAATAGATTAAAAAAAATTGAAACCACTATTAGGAAATGTAAAGGAAAAATGAACCTGCACTAATCACCCATATTACCAAATCCTTCAAACTAAATTATCCCCATATTCAAATTGAGAATGTAAAAACTTATATGGGTACTATTCCATTCCAGAAACAACACCTTCTTGATAATTAAAAAAGTAGCAAAATTAACCCTTCTTGTGGTTATTAAGAAAAGATAGGAGTATCAGGGCAACATTAGATAAAAAAAATGGCTCCGCGAGCTGGACTCGAACCAGCGGCCCGGTGGTTAACAGCCACCTGCTCTACCTCCTGAGCTATCGCGGAACCGACGGAGTATTATAATATCAGAAACAACCGTTTTTTTTCAAACAGTATAAAATATTATGCTATTTCAGGAAAGAACTAAAAAAAGCTGTCCCTCCATCGTCAATTAACAACCTATGTTTATTTGAGTAGTTTATCATTATGGATTATCTTATCAATTCCATTATTTGACTTTGACAATTATTGTTTGGAAGTAAGTTTTTTATTATGTTATAATTTTTCTGCTTAGCGGAGAGGTGACCGAGTGGCTTAAGGTGGCGCCCTGCTAAGGCGTTGTACGGCTTAAACCGTACCGCGGGTTCAAATCCCGCCCTCTCCGCCAGTTTTTATTATAATCTGAATGTCGGGAAAGGGGACAAAATGAAAATTTCCCGTCGTTGTTTTATTGGGTCTTCGTTAGCAGGGTTAGGTCTTTTCTACTCTTTTAATTCTATTAGTGAAAAAATATCCTCCTCGTTGCGTAAATATCATGTCTCGGTTTCAATTGATGCATTAGAACATGAACCAGAACTTTTTGAAATTTTCAAAAAAGTAGGGATTTCTGCTATATGGATTGGTGGATATTTTTATGGGCATTGGTATTATAAACCAGAAGCAATTCGGGCATGGAAAAACAAATTCGAGTCTGTCGGAATACCTGCTTATGTAATTAATGTCCCTCTCGGACATCCAGGTGATTCATTGGGTAGTTATTCAGGGGATGTTCCACTAACCCCACCGACACAATGGAAACCCGGGGTTAGTTCTGATATGAAGATGTATGCAGGGACTTCACTTCATCCGCCTGCAACTGAAGAGAATGCAAAGGCTTTAGAGGTATTAAGCAGTCATGGGATTAAAAAGGTGTTTTTGGATGATGATTTCCGTTTAGCACGAAGTCCAGGTATGATTGGCGGGTGTTTTTGCAATGAGCATAAAGAGGCTTTTTTGAATAAATATGGTTATAAAAATTCGGATTGGGAAACTCTTATTGATTCGGTTCAAAAACGAAACTTAACAGGAATTTTAAGAGAATGGATAGAATTTACCTGTGATGAATTGACTACCTGTTTTCACACATTAGAGAAACGAGCCCCTGAAATTGAACTGGGTATCATGGTAATGTATATGGGGAGTGAAAAAGCAGGCATACGCCTGAAAGATTATCAGGGGCGTTTATTCCGTGTCGGAGAACTTATGTTTGACGACAATAGTTTTGGTAGTGTTAAAGGGAAATGCAACGAACTATTTAGTGCCTTATTCCACCGTTGCTTTACAGAACCTGAGAAAACATTTAGCGAAACAACAGCATTTCCAGCAGATAAATTGTCTGCAAAAAACATGTGTGCCAAATTAGTCATCTCTACGATTGCAGATGTGCGGAACACAATGTTCATGAGTGGAATTCAACATTTCCCTAAAACACACTGGGATGTCCTCCCTGATGAAATGAAAAAACAAGCCCGATTTCATGAAGTCATTGCGGGACATAAACCCGTCGGACCTCTAAAACATTATTGGGGAGAAAAAAGCAGATATGTAAGTGATGATAATCCATATAGTTTGTTTTTATCGTTAGGGATTCCGTTTGAAGTGGTTGAAGAACCTACCCATGAGGGCTGGATGTTTATCAATGATTATGATATGAATAATCTCCCACAAAAGGAATGTGTGTATATCTCACGTGTGAAAAAAGATAATTGCTTGGAAATTCCTGAGAACTTGAATACTCTCTTCAAATTTAAACAGTCGATTCTTCCACAAATAAAGCATATACCGCATATTATTGATGAAAAACCTGTGGTTTGTGCATGGTATCCAACAGTGAAGAAAGTTTTGATATGGAATTTGTCAGAAAATAGAGAGGAACTTACGCTAAAAAGAGATGATAAAACAATGAATTTCTTCCTATCAGGTCTTGAATCATTATTGTTAGATGACCTATCCAACTAATATACCTTTTATCTTCAATTAAAAAATTCACCATCCTAATATACTCTTTGATTCTGTATGCTAATAATGCAAATCTCACAATATTTTTTTGTACAACACAAATTAATACTTTAATTTTATATGACAATAATTATTAATATTCAATTTCCTACTTGACAAATATATATTTCTATGTTATTATAGATTATGGTAATCGTTTTACCAATTTTAATAAATATCATTATTAACTTTTAATTAAAGGAGACTAAAACATGTCTAAAAAAGGTTTTACTCTCATTGAATTACTTGTTGTCATCGCTATTATCGGTATTCTTGCGGCGATATTATTGCCAGCTCTTGCTCGTGCCCGTGAAGCGGCACGTCGTTCCAGTTGCCAGAACAACCTCAAACAATGGGGATTGGTCTTTAAGATGTATTCCAACGAAGCCAAAGGAGAACGGTTCCCTCGTTTATGCGCGTATTATGGAAACCTTGTAGATTGTAATACAGCAGGATTTCCTGTAACTCATACTAACACTCTAAGAATTTCTGTAGGTCCTTATGTCCCTTCTATATTTCCGGAATATTTAACTGACCCCAATATCACATTGTGTCCTTCGGATGCAGAAGCGAAACCAGGAGATTTAATTAATCCCATTACAAATGAGTCAGAATTCTACCTTGCATGCAATAACATGGAAAGAGGTATGTTCCGTATTGATACCAGTTATGCCTACTTAGGCTACGTATTGGACCGGTGTGAAGATACAGATGAGCAAATGAACTTGGGATTATTTGACCCCGAATATTCTGCTTATACAGGTCCCGCACAATTTGTAATGCTTGCAGCACAATTATATGCAGTACCTGAACCTGATGTACCAGCAAAAACAGACCAAGATATTAATGCCGGGGTACCTTATGGCAATGCCGGAACTGCAACGATATATCGGCTTCGTGAAGGGATTGAACGATTCCTTATAACAGATATTAATAATCCCTCTGCTTCAGCACAAGCGCAAAGTAGTGTATTTATCATGTTTGACCTTGTAGCAACAGCAACGCAAGGGTTTAATCACATACCCGGTGGCTGCAATGTGCTATATATGGACGGACATGTAGAATTTGTTCGTTATCCAGGCAAAGCACCGGTAAATCAGGGATTCGCTTGGGTAACTACCGCCGTTGGATTTTCATAATCCGCATATAATAACATAGTAAATAAAATTAAATTTAACAAATTACAGGTATAGAGATGGAGCGTAGAGATTTTTTAAAAAGGGCAGTGTTAGGTTTACTAACCTGCCCTACTGTTTATGCTTCACAAACGAAGCAGGGCAAAATAAAAAAAGCCTCAAAGCCTAAAGTGCCACAGAACTTCATCCTAATTCTGATGGACGATATGGGCTATGGTGACCTCAGTTGTTATGGAAATACTCAATATACAACACCGAACCTTGACCAGATGGCGAAGGAAGGGGTTCGTTTTACGGATTTTTATGCCTGTGCTCCTGTATGCACTCCGACGCGTGCTTCTGTAATGACAGGATGCTATGCTCAGAGAGTTGGTTTGCCTCGTGTTCTGGGGAATAGAGAACGGACTGGAATTAATCCCAATGAAGTAACCTTAGCAGAAGCATTAAAAGGTGCTGGGTATAATACTGCTTGTTATGGGAAGTGGCATTTAGGACATTTACAACCATTCCTCCCACCGAATCATGGCTTTGATGAATATTATGGTATCCCCTATTCTAATGATATGGGTCCAGATGAGAATGAACCCAATGCCCCTCCATTACCCTTAATAGAAAACTTAAAAGTAATTGAAGAAAACCCAGACCAATCAAAATTAACTACCGAATATACGGAGCGAGCCGTTAATTTTATTAAGAGGAATAAAGATAACAAATTTTTCTTATATCTACCTCATACAATGATGCATGTGCCTATTTATGTATCAAAGAAATTTGAAGGGAAATCAGGGGCTGGATTATATGGTGATACAGTTCTGGAAATTGACTGGTCTGTGGGTGAAATAATAAATACACTTAAAGAGACAGGACTCTCTGATAATACACTGGTTGTATTTACATCAGATAATGGACCATGGTTAATTTATGGAAATCATGCAGGAAGTGCAGGCCCGTTACGCTGTGGTAAAGCGACTACTTTTGAAGGAGGAATGCGTGTTCCTTGTATTGCATGGTCACCTCAATTTATCCCTTCAGGAAAAATTTGCAGTGAAGTAAGTGCTACGTTTGATTTCTATCCTACATTTGCCAAACTTGCAAATGCAGACTATCCTAAAACTGATTTTCGTGACGGGAAGAATACTTGGAATTTGTTTATAAAACCAGATATGAATTCTCCCCATCCTTTCTTCTTATATTATCTCCATAATGAACTACAAGCCATCCGTCAAGGAAAATGGAAACTTCATCTCCCTCACAAATACCAGGAACTTGATTTCCCAGGGAATGATAGAAAACGGGAAAAATATAAAGAAGAAAAGATTGAATTATCTTTATATGATTTGGAAAATGATATTTCAGAAAAAACGAATCTTGCAAATGAATATCCTAAAATAGTAGAACGGCTTAAAGGTATCGCACTTCGGTATGATAAAGATTTAAAAGCGAACATTCGTCCCTGCGGAAAAGTATAATTTATCATTACTTACCCTTATGAAAGAAAGAAGATAAATCACATAATTTTTAGTAAATTCTATCAGATTTATTTGATATTTTTACAATGACTTTAAACCGAAACGGGCTATCGAAAAGATTCGATAGCCCGTTATTTTTCTATACGGCTATGATATTCTTACTTGCGTAAAAATGCTTTTCTACGGATAATTGTCATTACTCCAACAATAGAGGAGATAACAACCACTATCACTAATCCAGCATTTGTACTTGCAGGTACACCTTTCTCGACATTCAAGGTTGCGGTACGTGATATAACTAAATCATTCATTCCTGTTACAGTACTTCCAGCGTCTTGAATAGTCACATAATACTCACCTGCATCCTCCATCTCTACTGGGTCAATTACTAAAACAGGGCCTATCGCACCTGTTATCACTTCAAATGTCTTATTTCCATCATCTCGATACCATGTATAGGTCTTATCACCTAAACCGCCTGTTACCTCAACAACCATTTCGACACGGTCACCTACTGTTGCATTGTATTCTTCTAATAGGTCTTGTCCCAATTGTAAATGTTCGCCAACCTCTATTATGGCATGTCGCGATTGATATACTGTCGGGACATCATCGGTTACTTCAAGATAATATTCATAGGTACCTACAGTTAAGGATGCTGTATTTACTTCTATTTCTAATGTATTAACAGCAACTACCTCGGTACCTCCACCAGGCAAATCGCGCTTCCACTCGTAATAAACAGGTGGTAAGCCTCCAACAAAATCTGCCGACATCACAAAGAATGGGTCATCAATATATAAGGATGCGTCTTGAGGTTGTTTAGTAAATACAACTTCGCTACTGGCTACACGCAATAAGGCTGGGTCAGATGTCAATACAGTATTCAAACCACTCACTGTTGACGGCTGGTCGGACACATAAACTATAAACTGCGTGCCATCATAAGTCTCATCAACATCCTGTATTACTAATGTAGCATTATTAACTCCTAACGAACCAACACCAACCTGCCACCAATCGTAATTGTATGGCTCAAACCCACCGACTACTTCTACCTGGAACACTGCATCTTGTCCAGCATACAGATTCAGGCTTTGTGGATGTGTAATTATTTGTGGCGGGTCTGCAACTTTCACATTTGCTACTCTCGATGTTACATTTGGATTTAATCCGCCACTGGAATCACTTACAATTACATAGTAATCACCTGCATCTGTTTCATCTGCTGAACCTAAATCAAGCACATTTTGTCCTTCCACAGGACCTAATATACTTTCTGTGCCCTTGAACCACTCATAATAGAACGGTGGTAGACCACCACTGACATTTACAACTAACTGAACTGGCGATTCTCCTGTGTATGCTCGTACATCTGCAGGTCCCTGGACATTGATAAAGTTCGTTATGGAGAGTTTAGCCACACGAGAGGTGCCACTCTGCGGTGTCCCACTATCAGTTACAACACAACGATAGTATGAATTTTGCAATGCAGATAAGTGAGCGCCTTCCGCTATTTGAATTCCAAGCGTTGGACCATCTGCCCCAGAGACAATCGAACTGGCATGCAACGGATGCGGTCCGTTAGACAATGTCGTCCACGGTCCACTTTCATCTGTCGCATATTGCCATTCATAATTTAATTGCGGTATTCCGCCATTGGTTTGGACTGTAAATTGTGCTTGATTACCAACATTCTCGGTTATATCTGCAGGATGCTCCGTACTAACTGCAAGGTTCGCATATACATTCAATACGCCCGCATTTGCAGGATAGGCATCTGGGTCAGGTCCACTATCAACACCAACACAACGGTATGAACCCGTATCACCTACAACAACATCAGTCAAAACTAATACAGAATTATCCACACCGTGATTTATAGACACCCTTCCACCTAAATCACCATTATTCAATGTCTGATATCCACTTCCTGTATCTCTCTGCCATATATAAGTATACGGCGGAGTTCCTCCAGACACTGTGATTGCAATTACATATATATTACCTTCATACAAAGTGGTTGGACTCGGCGCTGGGTCAGTAACTACAAATGGATTTGTTACAGTAAGTACTGCCTCGTTAGTATCTTCTGTTGAGGGTGCCCCACGGTTCTCAGAGTCAGTCGCCCTTGCTTTGTAATTGCCAACATCTGCAAGTTGGACATTAGTGATGGTCAATGTAGTTGTTGCACCATTATTGGTTATTGCCACCGTCGAGCCAGAACCAGACGGATGCGGTCCATCAGTAATCGGAGTACTATTCCAGAACCATTCATAAGTATATGGCGGATAGCCTCCCGCAAATGTCGCAGTAAACGAAGCAGTCCCACCAGTATTCCTGTGTATGTTCTGCGGTTGAGCAGAAACACTAACCACTGGCTGAACATCCAAAGTACTCGGACCACAGAACGCAGTTTGGCCACCACCAGAAATATTCACTGCTGTTCCGTAATAATTACCACGCATAGTCATATCTAAGTTGAAGAAAGTTACTGGATTACCTCCACTACCTACCGTTTCTAAACCGCTACCCCTATCAGCATACCACTGATATATATAATTCGTTCCAGGACCACCTATAAACTTGAAACTATAAATGGCATTTTCTCCAATATACTTTTTAACCTCTGGAGATAAATCTACTATTGTTCTTATCATATTAGGATTAATGGTAATTGTTTTTGTGTTAGAAGTAACTTGATTAGGTGGAGGAGGTGTATCATTCGGGTCAGTCACAACACAGCGATACTGTCCATCTTCCTGACCGGGGATAGCATATTCCACCGTCAATTGATTTGTAGTTGCTCCAGAAATTATCGTTGTAACTTGAGTATTGTTTACGCCATCCGAACCATTTACAAACCTTGTATAACTCCCATCAGCAACAGGAACCCAAGAACCACCCTTGAAGATTTGCCACTGATATTGATACGGGGGTCCATATCCACCACTGGCAGTAACTGTCATACGGAACGAACGACCAAATCCAATATATCCATCGCTCAGATTCAAAGCCGTCGGCGAACTGAAGTCATCTTCATTAAATGGATTATCCCTCGGTGGATCAAATTCTTGTATCACTATGTTACTAACAGCCAACGGATTGGGCCAAACATCAACATAGTTCGTTTTGGTTTCCGTATCTTCACCATACTGGGATACCACCCTCAAACTAACTGTATAAATACCAACAACGTTATATGTCCATTGTGGATTTGTCGGTGTCGTATAATGGGCATCCCATGAACTATCTCCATTAAAATCCCAATACCAATCGGTTATTTGTGTTGTATTCCCAGGCAACTCATCTGCTATTGATTCATCTGTAAACTGAACAGTCAACGGATACTGTCCCTGCAACGGAGTGCCTGAAAATTGAGCTACTGGCGGGGTATGCACAATGATGTAATCGGTCTTCGTATTACTACCATTCCCTTCCGCCGTAGTGACTGTCAATGACACAGTGTATCTACCCGCAGTATTGTATTGATGACTCGGATTCTGTTGATTACTCGTCCCACTATCGCCAAAATTCCAAGACCAGGTTGTCTCGGGCCATAAGCCATAGGTCTCCGACAAATCCGTAAACTGGACAGATTGCCCTGCCAGAATCTCTGTGGGTGTGCCTGAGAAATCCACAGGCATATTACCTGAGAACATCACATTTTCATAGGCGCCCATATCTACCGTACCACCTTCTACACGATAGTAACTACGGATATCCAACCGTGTGGGACCAGTTGGCGGGTCTACTAACGCATTGGAACCAGCATTAATGCAAGGAGACATTGGTGAAAAACTTAAACGCAAATCATTATTCCCTGGATTGCGGAACAATGGGTCTAAATTGATATTTCCTACTCCACCTCCACCATAACCACTTTGCACATCGCAATATTGCACATCCGCTGAATATACAAAACCCAAACCAGGTCTAAAAGACCGGATATGCGGATTGGCAGGAGCAGTCGGATTCCAAAGAATGTTATTGTAAATCCTTGGGAAATTAACTCCACAACCACTATTCATGATGGTATTGGCATTGTATAATTGACTTCCACTTAAATTGGCAGAAGTATTATTATAGAAGGTACAGTTCACTATCTTTGTTTCATTACCAATTTCACTATTAGATGAATCGATACCATTGTTAAATACACCAGCACCGCCACGAATCGGGGAAACGCCCGTGTCAACAGCCTCATTGCAGGTATTACCACGGAAAACGCAATCATGAATTAATGCATTTGCTTTATAATTATTTGAACCAATCGTTCCTGATAAATTTGCAATAGCACCACCCGCAGTTCCTGCAACATTGTCATAAAAAACACAATTAGCAATTACTGGTGATGATAACCAGTTATATATACCTGCACCACGCCAGGTATGATAATCACCTGCCACACCTGTTGCACGACCACCACGAATATGGAAACCATCAATCACTACATCCACATTTGGACCATCTGCTTTTCCTATCACTATTACATGGTATGCATTTGTTCCACCACGAGAAGTTCTTCCATCTATTGTAGTTATATATCTTGCAGGTCTTCTCTGGTTTATCGAAGTCTCAGTTCCTTTGAATCCCCCGTAAAGGTGGACATCATCCTTCATTACCAATGAGCCTTCCACCGCAGAAGGTGCACCCCAACTTTCTGTTCTTAGTTCATCATAATTGCCCTGTGCTACCCAGACTTCCACAGGATTCCCCGGAGATGCTTGCGATGCCGCCGCATCGATCCCCTCCTGGATTGTCCGGAATGCCTTAGCCCACGAACTACCATCCGGGCTTGGGTCTGTACTCGCTTTGTTCACATATACCACACCAAATGACTGCATTGTGAACAAGCATATTACTACTATAATTCCTGTAATTGATTTTTTTGACATTTTTCTGTCTCCTTATAAAGTTTCTTATTATAACTAACAACTAATATAATTTCTAAAATAATTTAATCTCCACACCTTCGATTATCATGCACTTAACTTTCTTTATGTTTTACCATGTTATATAACTTTTTTATTATCATATATAAATTATACCATCAAATAATTAAAAAATACAATATTTTTTATTATTTTTTCAAATAGTGGGCTGAAAAAAATCAGCCCACTATGTTATCTATTCAAAAGCACAAATTACGGCTGTTGTCCGGGACAGAATCCATCTTCACCGCCTTCACAAGGATAATAACCATTCAGATTGAAGAACTGGATTAACCTCAGCAGCTCATCCAATCTAATCGTCCAATCTTGTGGGTTATAGTCTGACGCATGAGGCGTACAGGAATAATCTTCCCCCGGTCCAGGTGCGTAACCATCTTCGCCTTGTGGATCGCAATGATATTCACCGAAGTTGAAGAATTGTATTACTCTTAACAACTCGCCGAGAGCAATTTCCCCATCTCCATTTTGGTCTGCACTATGTGGAGGTGGTACCGCACCTTCTCCTTCACCTTCCACTACTCCCTCAGGAGTGCCTTCTATCGCACCTTCTCCTTCACCTTCCACTACTCCCTCAGGAGTGCCTTCTATCGCACCTTCTCCTTCTACAACACCTTCAGGTGTGCCCTCAACTGCACCTTCTCCTTCTACAACACCTTCTGGTATTTCCTTAAACTGTACTCCTATTATTCTATCTCTATCCATAAGGACCTGAATCGAAGGCTGATTTGGATTACCTACACCCTCAAGGTCACCTGTCCATGTATCAAACATCCAACCTTCATTTGGAATCGCAGTTAATTGTACTAACGTCCCCACTTCATATAAAAGAACCTGTCCTGGTGATGGAACAGTTGTTCCTTGTCCTGATTCAACATTTATAGTTAATGACTTATAAACAATTTGTTCAAACCGAGCCCTAAGAACAGTATTAGAGTTTAATAGAAATTCATAAGGATTTTCTATCGTTACTAAATTGTCACTTTCGTCAAACCATCCAACAAATGCATATCCGGGATTTGGACTTGCATACACAGTTACTGGGAAACCATCCGCTAAGTAGTAAATTCCAGCATAAGGATAAATACTACCATTCGGTCCACTTTCTAATTGTAAGGAATAACCTGTATCTTCAAACCAACCTATTACATCGTAATTATCATTAACTGTTAACCATGCATTTACCCAATATTCCCATGTCTCTTCTTGATTTGGTCCCGGATTCTTTAATATCTGCCATCCACCAAAATAATTTTCTTCATCAGTTATGGCTTGTAAGTACACTTGTTCGTTATCTTTATAACATTGTGAACCGGGTCCTGGAATGATAGTGCCTGTTCCAGTTCCAGTTCCTGCTATTGCATAATTCACATTCCAATCACACTCTTCAAAGACTGCACGATATGTATAATTTGACTGTTCAGGATTAAACTCAACAGGAAATGGGTTCATTATATCAACAACAAATTCATTTTCATCTACCCAGTATTTAAATCTCCAACCGGGGTCGGGGTGTGCAATGAGCGTACACCATTGTCCATCAACATAACCATATGTGCCAGGTGAAGAAGGTTCAGTAGTTCCATTCCCCTGTACTTCTAACATGGTGACCAAGTATTGTGCCACTCCAAACTTACCCACAATTTTACTTAAAGTCATGCCTTCTTCTACCTCGAAAGCATAGAACCAACTGGTTGATATAAGGTCGTTTGTATCGTAGTCATACCAACCTAAAAATGCATTCGGTTGATAATTTGTAGCATTAAGGAATATCCACTGCCCAATCTTATAATAATATATTCCGGGTGCTGGAGTAATCTCTCCCTTATCAGCTCCATCTATATAAAGTTCAAGTGTGAAATCAGCCTCTTCAAAATTAGCTGTGATTTCTTTATTACCATCCATTTGAATTTCTATAAAATTATCAAATGGATTGGCTCCACCAATATCACCAGTCCA
Organism: Candidatus Hydrogenedens sp.; assembly: GCA_035361075.1. NCBI lineage: Bacteria > Pseudomonadati > Candidatus Hydrogenedentota > Candidatus Hydrogenedentia > Candidatus Hydrogenedentales > Candidatus Hydrogenedentaceae > Candidatus Hydrogenedens > Candidatus Hydrogenedens sp. The sequence continues at coordinate 26,156 of DAOSBX010000022.1, forward strand.
TTGAGTAAAGAACCAACCCGGATTCGGATTTGCAAAAACATATACGGTACTATTCTCCTCATACCAATGCTCACCTACTGGTGGATTCGTATTTCCACCCTCAAATGGATTCGTATTTATTGTTAATTTGTATGTCACTATCGGAACAAATACAGCAATAAATACTTTGTCTGAATCCATAGTAATAGTAACAGGATTAACTGTGGCTACCTGACTACCATTTTCATCTTCCCAATGGTCAAACTTATTTCCTATATTACCCCATGCATATAAGGTAACTTCTGCTTGTTCTGCATAATAATATGTTCCTGGAAATGGAAAGACACCACCTGAAAGACTATCAGGTAGCACCCCAGTCGTTAATGTGTAACCAGTCTCTTCAAATACTGCTCCAACAGTTTTATCTCCATCCATTAGTATATTTGCAAATAGTTGTGTTCCTGACGAACTAACATCACCAGTCCATCCAGCAAAATATGCCCCAGGACCACTTAATGCATACAAATTCACCTGTCTCCCCGCAATGTATCTATACACCCCTAATCCCTGCGGGAACTCATCTACCGCACCATTTCCTGTTAAATTAAATGTAATAGTATAAGTAGATTCAATATCTACAAATACTGCTCTAACTTTAATATTTTCCGTAATATTTGAGAACCCATACGATGGATTCTCAGTTAATAACACATAATCACCCAAACCATCATCATATCTCTCCCATTGCTTAAACGCATAATTACTTCCGCTTTGAGGATATGCTCTTATAGCAAATGAAGAATTATATGCAATAGGAGTTATCCCTACTGGCGGATTAGTGATACCTTCTCCTACAATTTCCACCTCAATACTTGCCTCGCATACTCCCGCACGATTAAGAGAACCACCAGGTAAAACCTTCCACCCTAACTGGTCCACGATTCCACAATACGCAGGCGGAACAGGATTGTAACTTATATCAATATTATCACCCGGCCCAATGCCAACATTATCAACTAAATATCCAAAATTCTCTATCTGGTTATCAGAAAGATTTACTTCATTCAGAGCAGTATAATTTAAAAGTGGATTAATATCCTGAATCTGATTATTACCAAGGTTCAATTCTTCTAGTGTTGTCTTTGGTGCCCCATCCAGATCCATCACCCATATATTATCAATTTGATTACCTTCCGCAGTCAAATTTTCCAAGTTCGGCATATACTCTACACCACTCAAATCTTCTAAATCATTTTCACTCACACTTAATTCTGTAAGATTGCTGAAAGGTGTACTTATCGGCTGAGTGAACATGTTAGGACCAATATTATTTCCAGGGACGGATACACTTGTTAGATTTGGCAAATTAATCAAAGCATCAAGACTCTGAATACCAGTAAAAGCACATACAAATATAGAAAGGTTCGTCCAATTGCTTACTACACTAATATCATCAATCTCTATTCCAAGTAAAAATGCCATTAAAGGATTTAATCCAGATAGTCCAGAAATATCATTTATATCTGAACCTGTGCCTACTTCTATTATTGCTAATATGCCCAGATTATCCTCATCTATAAAGGTAATATTAGTCATATTAACGACATAATTATCCACTGCAGATTGCGTAAGACCGCAATTAAATTCCGCAAATACATTTAAGTTCTGGTCAACTGCTCCTAATGGAGTCCAATCAGAAATCGGATTATTACCTAAATATAACTGAGTTAAATTCGATAATGAATTCAGGAAAGCGATTGAAGTCACATTTTCTAAACCACCTATACTAAGCATACCAAGATTTGTTAAATTAGTTAAAACATTTAAGTCAGCATCATCTAAATCATTTACACCAGTAGCAAAAAAATCTACTCCTTCTGGATACAATCCAACAAACACACCGAAACCTAAATTTAAGCCTATCAAATTTGTAAATGTTGAAAGAGTGGATATATCGCTAATCTGGTTATATCCTATATCTAACACATTTAGATTACCTGCTAAATTAGATAAAGGACTTATATCGGTAATTTGATTCTTACCCAACATTAAAACTGAAAGATTTGTTAAACCTCCATAAGTAGTATCTCCAAGTGGCGACAAATCGGTTATTTGATTACCAATAAGGTTTAATGCTTCCAATGCTGTACAAGCCTCCAAGCCCGTCAAATATTGAATATTTAAGTATGACGCATCCAACGAAGTAAATTCTGAATTTGACAATTCCTCTGAGGTAGGTGGATCACTTAAAGGTACTCCAACTTGAGCCTCATACTGTGCTTTCACAGCCTCCAACAAATTTGAATCGTTAAAGGTTACAACCCCTGCTAATGCATTCGCTGATAACAGCAAGGTGATAATTAGAACTAAACTCTTTCTCATAACTAAATCTCCTTTAATTTATGTTTTTTAATTTTCTTTCTTATATTTTTAACATATGTAAGTTATACCATATTTTTATTAAAATGTCAAATATAGTTTCAAAATCTCATACACAATTTTACTGCCTGAGAAAATATATCTACAGATTTTATTAGATTATCTATATTTTCATATCCATAAGATACTCTTAATTGGTACTTCCCTTTTTCAGCAAGATTACCTTTAGGGTGAACACAATATACCCCGGGCAAATAAATTACCCGTGGTTTCATAGTATTTTCACCATCATACCAATCCCAATCTTTATCTCCTGTTTTTCTGGAAAGCATATTGAAAAACGAAGAACCCCGTTCCGTATTTATACCACTAAAAGTTAAGTAAAGATAAAAACCAGCATCGCCTCCGGAAATAGATGCTATGTGATTTTCCATTTCCTCAATAAACTGTTTTTTAAATAATGTCCCTTTTTCTTTATATCCCTCATTAACACTATTGTATTGTTTTAATCCATATTTTGTTATCAATTGTGCAGATATTTCCTGTGTTACTAATGGAGCACTAAATCCAACGTCGCTGTTCCATTGTACTAATCCATTTAACAAAAGACTATTTTGCGGACCTATGATAAAACCCACACGGAGTGAAGGAGCAAATACTTTTGATAAAGTACCAATTTCATAGACAGACCCATCATTATCATAAATAGATGGTGAAATAGGCTTTTCCAATTCAGGGTTATGAATTAGCCATTCATAGGCAAGGTCGAAAATAATAGGTATATACACATTATATTTTCTTGATAAGTTTTGTATGCTTTCCACAATTTCTCTTCTTCTTCGATTAGAAATCACAGTGCAAGTTGGATTATTTACAGTTACAAAATAACAAAAAGACACATGGTTTCCCTGTTTTAAATGTGTTTCAAGCACCTCTATTAGAATATGAATATCAGGACCTTCTACCTCTTCTTGAACAGGTGCAATTTCAAACCCATACCGTTCTAATGTCGAAGTATATATATAGTAGACTGGATCAGTCGTGATGACAATACCTTTCCTCAATATATTAGCCAAACCCGTCAATATACTTGTTGCTCCACTAACCCCAATGACTATACGCCTCTCATCAAAATCAGGGATGTCTTCCATCCTATTATTTTTCCACAGTTCTTGATAAAACCATTTAATGGCTTCTATTAATTGAATAGAACCTTCTGGACCGCCATAATTTAACAAGTGTGAAGGCCTTGTGTCTTTCTTTGCAAGCACCGACGCAATTTCTGCAAATTCATCATAGGGAATAGTATCCTCATTAACATACCCAACACCAAGGTTAATATCTACATCGGGTCGGAAATCTTTAGCAAACTCAGACATCATTTGGCTGACAGGAGAAGGTTGAGAAGAATAAAAACCGTATGAAGAAAAACAATCACTTTTCATATCATTTCATTAACTTCTGATTGGATAATACTTGTTCTATCCATTTTTTTCAATTTTCTGAACCAACTCCGTTCTAACAGGGTAAGTTCTATTTCCATAACTTATATAATAATAAGGTGCTTGTTCGACTACATCGTCAGCTGGCTGACGCAAACCACTTTTAAAGTAAACCATATACTTCTTAATTGTATTCCTTCCTGATAATGTATTTATCCTCCGACTCACAGTAATTTTCCCACTTATCCTGCTTGCATAATAATTAGAATCAACCCTCAGTCCTAACTTTGATTTTACTAATTTTACATAGTTAACCGTCTCATCAAAAGGAGGAATACCTTTATATTTTTTCACGTTTTCGGGTCCAGAATTATACCCTGCCAATGCCAAATCAATATTCCCATTAAACAAATCTAACATTCTACTTAAATATTGAACACCACCTGCAATATTTTGTGCAGGGTCAAATATATCAGTAACACCCATTTCAACTGCAGTTGCAGGCATTAATTGCATCAAACCACATGCTCCCGCAGTGGAAACTGCATTGGGATTAAACCCACTTTCCACTTCCATAACAGCCCAGATTAAACGTTCATCTACCTGATAATATTGACTACATTCTTTAACAATATTCTGAATCGTATCAAAATTATATGTTTTCCCTTTATATAAATGTTCAAACTTTTTTGCTACATGAACAGGTTCTAACGGCACAATAATTGCATATCCCCCATCGTCAGTTCCCGTTTTTTGATTTGAACTTATACTTTTATTACCAGACTTCGCTCCCGATTGTTGCGACTTCTTAAAATATACCTCTTTATATTCGTTTTTAGAACGGTATTTTTGTGGACGATTTGTAAACACGACTGTACCATCTTTTTTCTGGAACTGATACAATCCCTTTTGCTGTGAACGGTCAGCATATGCTTCCTTAAAGTCAATTTTATATACTTTCGTTCCGACAGAGGAGCCATCTTTTACATCTTTATTTGTAAGTAGATTAGAATTCGGTTCTGCACTCACAAAGAATGAAAAAATCAATACTGAAAAAATAAAACCGAAGCATCTTCTTCCGCATCTCTTGGTAATAAAAATATTCTGAAATTGATTTGTAATCATTACACACATTTCTCATTCATAAAAATTTCTATAACTAATAATAGAAAATCTTGATGTTTTTTGTCAACAAATTATCCGCATTAATTCATTTTTCTACCACTAATTCATTTACACTAAAACCTGTTTTATTCTCGACCTTAGGTAGGCTTTTCCCTTTAACAATAATAGTTCCTCTAATATCAGAAATCTGGCAATCTTTTGAAAGGGTATTTATTTCGATAGGACTTCGTTCATAAATATCATACACAACACAATCATTAAAACACACCCCACCAAGTTTTGCAACCATTGTTTTTTTCCATTGGTTTATCTTGATTGGAAAACCATTACTTTTCGGAGGTGTATTAACACATACGCAATTATCAAAATATATCTTTACCCCGTCCGCAGATTTATCAAAAACACAAATTCCCCCTCTTTGAGAACCTTCTATATAACAGTTTTTAAATTTAATATCTCCCAAGGGCCCATCTTTAGTAACCGCACCAATAGCTACACCATGGTCAAAGTCATTTTGAATAAAACAATTTTCAACAGTAATTGATACTGGAAGAGTCGTTTTATCAAATTGTTTCAAATAAATAAGTATACCCGCTCCTTTATTTTCCTTAATCATACAATTCTTCATAACAATATTTGTTAGTTGTTCAGATTCTTGATTAGGTTCAAAATCAATTCCTGCCTGTGGTGCTGTTCCTGAAGTTCCAATTAATAAACAATTTTCTATCGTTAAATTTGAAGCACTAATAACGCTAATCCCTTGACGATGATTATCATAACAAACAACATCACGAATAAGTACATTTTCACATCTATTCAGATTATTTGTCGCACCAATATAAATTCCATCTCCTCCACTACTTTCACATCGAATACCTTCTACCAAAACATTTTTACAACCACAAATAGACAGGGTCATACGCCACTCCGCAGGTTTATATTGTTTCTTGTCCTGATAATCCTTCTTATTCATTTTTAATGTGGCACCATAACCTGAGATAGTGAGATTTTCCACATTATCAGCACTAAATAAGGAATCTCCTCCCCCTTTAAATTCTCCTTTTTTTGCTAATATAACTACACCCGACATCAAAGTGATCTTTTGGTTTGAACGTAATGTAATTGGTCTAACAATCCATGGCACACCCATATTAGGGACAATAACCTCTTCAGCGTTGGAATTAATTGCCGACTGTAACGACTCAGTAGCATCCTGTTCATTGAATCCCCACCATGCTGGACTTGCCCAATTCAGGCTCCCTTGCTCAACTTGGGATATTGCCTCATGATTAGGTTGATATAAAGAAACCTTTAAATCCGACGGATATGCAGAATTAATTAGTAAAATTATTGAAATAAAAAATAGTTTTTTCACATCCATTTGATTTATTCCTATAAAGGGCTTTTATTTATGGAGAACTAAAAATTACAATCATTATACTTCTTTTAACACATCAAAATCTTTCCCATAATCATCCTACATCAAACAAAGCCAAAATTTTTAATTCACACTACACCATATTTGCATTTTTCTATTTAAGTTTTGTATCTGAAATTTTATGTCTACTTATGATAAACTACTTCCCATCTTCATTATCACCGGAGAATTAAATATACTGATGGAGAAACTCTCATGATTCCAAACATTAAAATTGATGTCTCTTTATGTCATGCCGATAAAATTGGCACTGACCACGGTTATACAACCAATGAATTTAAGCAACTTTCAAATCAAATTGAGGAATGCCATAAACAAATACTAAAAGAAAGAGAAATTAAGAAATATGGCTTCTTCGACCTTTACAAAGACAAAAAGACAAGGGAAAAAATAAAAGAGGTATCAAAGCAATTTTTAAATCAGGGTATCGAAAATTTAGTTATCCTTGGCATTGGTGGTTCCGCATTAGGGATTACCGCTTTAAATACAGCAATTAACGGCCCTTATTATAATCTCCTTTCTAAAGAGCAAAGAAAAGCTTATCCCCGATTATTTGTTATGGATAATATTGACCCATCAACATTTGAGAGAATACTTCAATTATGCCCACCTGAAAAAACATTATATAACGCTATCTCAAAATCAGGTGAAACTGCTGAAACAATGTGCCAGCTACTTATCGTTTTAAAAAAACTGGAGGACTCATTAGGTCCTGAAAGAATAAAGGAACACCTCGTTATTACAACAAGCCCAAAAAGTGAAAATGCCCCAAAAAGTCTTCTACATCCCATCGCTGAAAAATACGGGATTACCCAATTTGAAATTCCGCTAAATGTCGGGGGCAGATTCTCAGTCTTCTCGCCAGTAGGACTTTTCCCTGCGGAAATGTTAGGCTTTGACCTTGAAGCAATTGCTGAAGGGTGTGCAAGCATAGATAAGGTATGTTCCAACCCTCAATTAGACCAGAACCCTGCTTATTTATTTGCAGGCATTCACTATTTATTAGACAAAACAAAAGGGAAAAAAATCTCTGTTATGATGCCCTATTCCGACCGATTGAAAGATACCGCAGATTGGTATTGTCAGCTATGGGCAGAAAGTTTAGGAAAAAAAGATGACCTTAATGGTAACGAAATTTTTAATGGACAAACACCTGTAAAAGCATTAGGGGCAACAGACCAACATTCTCAAATACAACTTTATCGGGAAGGTCCAAATGATAAAATAATAAATATGATTAAGGTGAAAGATTTTAATACATCTCTACCTGTTCCCGAGATGTTTTCAGAAATCCCAGAGTTAGATTATATCCAAGGTCAAACCATGAACGACTTAATTGAAGCAGAATTTGAAGGAACTAAAGATGCCCTTACTATAAGCCACAGGCCTGTAATTGTTATTGAAATAGAAAAAATTTCAGAATATACAGTAGCACAGTTATTATATATGTTAGAGGTAGCAACAGCAACGGCAGGAAAACTATATAACATCAATGCCTTTAATCAACCAGGAGTAGATGAAGGAAAAAGAATTGCAAGACAACTAATGATGGAGAAGAAAAAGAGAATATAATTATCTTTTTCAATTTGTCATACTTAAGAAAAAATTATTATGGAAAACTCCGAAAACATAGACCCATCAAATGAGATTAACACCAACTCGACGGTGGATGTTATTTTTTTTACCCGAAGAAAGAAAGCATTTAAATATATAATAGCCTCTACCATATTATTAACTTTTTGTTTATGGTTTTCGGATAGATATTTAAGGTTAGATTTAGACGAAACAAAGTATAGAATAGCATTAACCCTTGAAAATGAATCAGCCCGTCCAATATTACGAAGCATTGCTCAAAAATATTCAACAAACTCTGAACTAAAAAATGACTCACGCTACTTACAATATTTAGAGTTTCTCGCCTCCATCGAAGAAGGCGAAGAAGTTATTAAATTATACGACCAGATATACCAATCCAGTACCTATAATGTGTCATTTTTAATAAACTACGGTTGCCGACTTTATTTATTAGGAAAGTATGAACAGGCACAAAGAATCTTCAAAGAGGCTGAGGCATTCACACCCAGTAATTCTCTAATCGAATATTTAGAATCTGCCACCATTATAAACCCACTGGTTAATGATGAAACAATCTTCGAGCATGGCATTTCAATCATTGCTAAAAATAATAGAAGTGAACGTCCTATTATTTATCCGAAACCATTCTGGCATCCTACACTTCCCACAAACACTTATTTATTTTATATGCGACGTGAAGAATGTATTAACCGTTGCATTTCGCCTATTTACCGACTTTCCAGCGATATACTCAACAAAATAAATACCGAATCAAAACATAATAAAGCACATCACAAAAAAACATGGCTTGAAGAATTATACCTCATGGGAGAAAAAATAGGTTCGGCTGTGGATATTAATTCCGAGTATAGATTTTTCACTGCTATGCTTTCCCTAAAAATAAAAAAAGATGTCCTTGAACTTTATAAAAATGTTTCAGACCAGTGGAAATCAGAGTTATTAAATGATAAATTAACAAACCTTAATAATATATCTTCTTTGCTAAATGAGTTTCAGACCTTTGAGGAAAAAAGGAAATTAGAATTTGAACAAAGTAAAAATAATCGAATTAAATTAATCTGGTTAGTTGTCTCTGGGTTTTTAGAAATCCTAATCCTCTTTATAATTCTAAAACTTATTTCTTCACTCTTAAAAAGATTCGAAAAACCATCAATTTCTTTTTACCAATTCCCCTCATTACTTTACTTGTCAATACTAATATGGTTATTTCTAACCCTCTTATTAATTTTCTATTTTTCATATTTCGAAAATTTTATACACAACAACTACTCTTTTATATCATTCCTCTGGTATTCATTTCTTTCTTTACCTCTAATTTCAAGCTCTGTTTTTTTTATCAATAAGTTCTTTAAGAAAAAAGAGTCTCACAAAACAAATGGACATTCAGATTACACCGAGAAACATATTGAAACTCGTAAATCAACTTGGATTCGCTTTATTACCTATTTTATATTTTTTATTGAAAGAATATCTGGAATATTATTGGGAACTTATATCTTAGTTATTTGTTTTTGGTTTATTTTGTTCCGAGCTACCTATCACTCATATCCATACCAAATAAATCTGGTTCCAGATAAACTTCTTATCGATGAGATGAATTTGATATTAAAATATATTTCGATTTTCCATTCTTGACATATTTGTTTATAATTGTATATAATAAATGCTAATCCAACCAATAATGTTAAATCTGTAATAATTACTAAACTATAAATTCAAGGAGGTAATCAAGAATGAACAAAGAACAAAAAGCCTACACAACCTTTGAAGCAGCACGAATTTGTCATGTAACTCATCACAGTATTAAAAACTGGATTCGTCAAGGACTGATTAAAGCATCACGGACTCCTGGAGGCCACTACAGAATCCTCGAAAAAGACCTGGACGAATTTAGAGAAAAATATGATATGTTCCCAAGAGATAAAAATGCAAAGAAATACAGAATTATGGTTGTTGATGATGAGCCCGATGCCATAAACTTAATAGAAAATATTTTAGGTAAAGATGAATACGAAATTATTAAAGTAACGAACGCAACTGAAGTAGGCTTAAAATCTTTACAACTATCACCAGACCTTATCCTTCTTGATTTCCTTATGCCTGAAATTAACGGGTTCGAAGTATGCAGAGCCCTTAGAAGCAATGACATGACTCGATTTATTCCTATTATGGCGGTTACTTGTTTAACCAAAGATTCTGACATTGAACGGATATTTGCTTGTGGAGCAGATGAGTATTTAGCAAAACCTTTTAAGGTAGACCAACTTGTCGAAAAGGTAAAAGAGCTGGTAACTAAAGGGCGACCTGTCCAAAAATAATTTGATTCAAATAATAAAATTAATAAATCACAAGTTTAGTAAACAAACATAACTTTCTTTGTCTAACGGACAAGGGGCTCATGGAATCAACACCAAAATATCAGACAAGTATTGAACGAAAGTTTTTCACTGCGATATTTTGGGTTGGCGTAATTCCCATGACCTTAACGTTAATTATTGCTTATGTTTTTGCCCGAGAAGGTCAGTGGATTACTACAAAACGAAATTTAACAACTGCTGTCCGCAAAACAACAGAAGGGGTTCGCCTCTCATTAGAAACAAGGTTAAATTTCTCAGCGAGAGTTATAACAGACCCTCTTTTTTCACAATTCTGTCAATCTTCCCATGATATCAGACAATCCCTTGAAAACAAACTTTCTGAAAAACTATCTGACATCCAGAACATAAGTCAAGGGAAAACAATTGCTTTTGCTATTTTTGATACAGAGGGACATATCCTTTATTCAACACAGATGTTTAATCCTGGTGATTTTATATTAGATAAATGGTATCAAAAAATAAGATGGCCTTATATTGTATCTATATCTACTCCACCAAAAACAGAAAATTATACCCTTACAGTCGCCATTCCCATATACACAAAAGAAGACAACAAAATTGTTGGTTTCTTATTAGAAGTTCAGCAAGCAACAGAAATTATCGATTTCATACTTAGTCAACCGAATGAAACTGGTGGCTTTTCAACAGAAAATATATATAACACCATAATATATATAAGAGGAAATGATGGAATTGCCCTGTATAAAGATTTCAATAAAGAGAACAAGAAAAATGATATTAATTATGAGATTGTTGATAATCGATTAGTCCAACGATTAAAACGTTCCTCCAATAAAACAGAAGGGTATATCACATTATTACGATTTTCAAGCCGTGGGAAGGTAGCCCCTATTGTAATGGCATACCAAAAGATATACCCAGAGTATGAACTTTATTTCTGTGCCTATAGACCTCTATATGATATTTTTTGGTTTATTCATTTTGGTTCTATCTTAGCCTTAGCAATAGCAGGATTTATAATACTTTTCTTCTCACTCATTGGGTATCGAATTGTTCATCGAAATATTTTAAGACCACTTAGTTTAATCAATGAAGGAGCACAATTAATACAAGGAGGAGATTTAGAACTAAAATTAAAAATTGATACAGGAGATGAATTAGAAGAAGTAGCCAAGTCTTTCAATCAGATGGCAAGTGCACTTCGCAAAAATATTTATGAATTAGAAGCCTCTGAAGAACGTTACCGCAATTTAGTAAATTCCATGCGAGATGGTATATATCAAACTACCAAAGACGGCACTTTAACTCTTATCAACCCAGCAGGAGCAAAAATCTTAGGATTTGATTCACCAGAGGACTCCATCGGCACAGACTTGGAAAAATTATTTCTAAACTCCAATGACTTCAAAGAACTCTGTGCAGAATTAAACGAAAAACAGTATCTATTTCAATATCGAACATGGATAAAACCTATTAAAGGGGAACTTCTTTGCATTGAAATTTCAGCAACATGGATAAAAGATAGCAATAATAATATTGTTGGTGTTGAAGGAATATTCAGAGATATTACAAAAAATGTCCTGTTAGAAAAAGAGGTTCAGGAACGTGCAGAACGATTAAAGGCTGTCAATTTTATTGCACAAACCATTAACTCTAATCTGGAAGTTGGAAAAGTTTTAGAAAATGTTGTCAAAGAGATTAAACGATTAATAGCAAATATTGACTATGCCATTGTAGCACTACTCCCAGAAGGTTCAGAATCATCCAAAGAGCAATCAACTGCCTACGAAATTCTACCCCTTTTCCCTATCACACAGGTAAAGTCTCAAAAATCCTCATTTTACTGTGCTGAAAAAGTCCTTATTAATAAGAAAACACTCCATATTGATTATCTTAGTTCCGAAGATGAAAAAATTGCCAGTGAATTTCCAACAGACATAATAAGCCTTATCGCCACTCCTCTCTTTGCAGAAGATAAAATCATAGGTATCCTTGTTATAGGCTCTAAAATACCAAAAGCCTTTACTATCCACGATGTTGAAATTGTAGAAGAAGTTTCACCCCATATAGCAGTAGCAATACGAAATGCACGATTAATGGAAAGACTACAAAAAACACTGGATGAAGTAAAGAAAGCCCAACAGCAACTAAACAAAGCCAATGAAGAATTAAAAACCCTTGATGAAATGAAAACAAATCTATTGTCTAATGTCTCACATGAACTTCGGACGCCATTAGTCTCCATCATGGGTTACACAGATATGATATTAAGTGGGAAAACAGGACCTATCACCGATACACAGAAAGAATATTTATCTATAAGTATGAGGAATATAGAGAAACTGGTGAACCTGATAGAGAATTTACTCGATTTCTCAAAACTCCACAAGGGTAAGGAAGAACTCGTATTTAGCACTTTTGATATTGTTGAATCTGCAGAAATTGGATTACAAAATATCCGTCCTATGGCGGAACCAAGAGGAATTCAACTAATATTAACTGCCGAGACAAAGCCTATCCTTGTAGACGGAGATAAAGGAAAAATTCTTCAAGTCTTCAATAATCTTCTTTCCAATGCAGTAAAATTTAATAATAATAATGGAACTGTCGAAGTCAAATTAAAAATTATCGAAGATGAGGTAGAGGTCTCAGTTACAGATACAGGGATAGGAATTCCTCCAGAAGCACATGACAAAATTTTCACACGATTCTATCAAGTAGATTCCTCTACAACACGTAAATATGGAGGGACAGGCATTGGACTTTCAATCTCTCAAGACATTATCCGTTTACATGGTAGCCGTATCATCCTGTCAAGCACCTTAGGACAAGGAACAACTTTCTCGTTCCGATTACCTATTCATGGTACCAAAAGTGAAGTTAGCAGAAAATATGTTTCAGAAATTACACCCGATGAAACACATTTATTAGTAGAATTAGTAACTCAAGACCGTTCTCTAAGTGCACAAATAAGACAATGGCTACTTGAAGAGAATATAGATATATTACATGCTTCATACCCATCGTTTGCTCTTTCTTTAGTATTCAAATATAATCCCGATTGTCTCATCATTGATTGTGAAGAAACACCTTTAGGAAAAGAGCATGTCAATGAAATATTAAAAAACCCAGCAATTTCTCATATACCTATAATAATTATTACAAATAATGATTCCGTTTATAAACAATTTTCGGAAAAGGTCATCCATCGTTTACCAAAACAATTTCGGAAAAGTGTTCTTTTAAGTGCTATTCGGTATGCAATAAAAAATGTTACTGAAGAGCAACCTTTACTCGGCAACGAAATCTTATGTGTTGATGATGACCCTGAAATACTTCAATTCATGAAACGGTGTCTTGAAACTGCAGGTTATAAGGTAGACACTTCCAGATCTGGAGAAGAAGCCCTTGAAAAACTTCAAACAGGTCGTTTTAGTCTTCTTCTATTAGACATTGCCATGCCAGGACTCGATGGATGGGAAATATGCAGGATAATAAAAACAAATTCTAAATACAAGGGAATAAGAATTCACATTATCACCGCAAAATCAGTCAATGAGGATTTGCAAAAAATTTATGAGGTAGGGGCAGAAGGTTTACTTCAAAAACCATTTAAACAAGAAGAACTCCTCTCCATTGTTAAAACTTATATGCCTTAAAAAGCATACTCAAAATTAAATAATTTACTCTGGAAGTGTTTCGAAAAATCTATGTGTAGGCTCTATAATCTTTTGACTCTTCCGTTCCGTATCTAAAATCGGATTAAATAATACCTTAATTGGTCCCTCGCTTTTACCTTCAACCCATTTAGATAATAATTCAATACCTTCTGATGCAGATTCGCGAACAGGTAACCATACATGAGCCGAAGCCTCATCTAAAACAATTCCTTTCTCCTCGTATGTCCAGGTTAATACCTCACAGTCCCTACCGATTTTCCGTCCTGACTTCTTTATTCCCTCACGAACTGCCTCTCCATTTTCTGTACCACTACTGTCAATCAAAGCAGTAATGTTAGTATCGGATAAAAGTTGGTGAACCCGCAATGCTACATTACTCGCTCCAAAATTAACATATTTCACATGTCTCTCAGAAAAAGGCAAGCCAGATTCCTCTAACGCTCTTTTATATCCACGTACTCGTTCCACCCCAGGTTGATAATTGTGGAAACCCTGTAATATAGCAATATATTTATGCCCTCTATCTATCAAAAATTTTGTGCTTATATAAGCTGCTTTTTCATAATCAACCGTCGCATAAGACAACTCAGGAAAAGATTCCAATCTTCCAAAGGCTACATAAGGAATACCTGTTACATGAATCTTTCTCGCAATTACATCCGATAACGATAAAGGACCTGCAATTATACATGCTTTAAAAAGATTATCAAAAACACCCCGAGCATAATTTTCTATTTTTCCCAATTCATAAGGGAACATATCAAAACAAATATATTCCCCCTTTTTTCCAAATACTCGATATAACTCCATAAATAGCCATAGGAAAAAATTAGGACTAAAAGGAACTATCTCTATGGGTGCAGGAAACGTAACTCCAATACATGCAGGTTGATTTGCTCTCAACGAACGAGCAAAAATATTTGGGTGATAACCCAATTTTTCAACAATTTCAAGCACTTTCTTACGAGTTTCATCTTTAACCCCATCCTTAAAATTAATAACCTTACTAACTGTTTTTGCAGAAACACCTGCCATTTTTGCAATATCGTAAATTGTTATTTTCTCGAACATATAGAAATCTCCCTTTAGGTAACCGTTTACTATATTATAGCATAAAAATTAAAGATATTAAATCTTTTTTATATTTTAACAATTGTTATTTATATACAAAAAAATAATTTGACAAATATAATCTGATAGTGTATAATATAGTTATAAGGTAAACGATTACTTCAATGGGCGAAGTAATCAAAAAAGGTGTTTTAACAAAAAACATAAGGAGTTATCCTATGAAGAAAAAAGGTTTCACACTCATCGAACTGCTGGTCGTTATTGCAATCATTGGCATCCTCGCTGCAATATTGTTACCAGCACTGGCAAGGGCACGCGAAGCGGCAAGACGCTCCAGCTGTCAGAACAACTTAAAACAGTGGGGCCTCGTCTTCAAAATGTATTCCAATGAGGCTAAGGGTGAAAGATTCCCTCCCCTTCAGGCAGGTGGTTACCCTCGAGTTGATGGAGTGCTAAGAGGGGTCTTAGATGCAGGCCCTAATGTATTTGTGCTATACCCTGAATATTTAACAGACCCAATGATTATGTTCTGTCCTTCTGATGCAGAGTTGGGGACTTCTATTGCAAATGCCCACTTAAACGAAGATGTTAACCAAGATTGGTGCGTTGGTTATGCACATAATAATGGTGGAAAATGTGCCAGAGCAATCGATGCAAGCTATGGTTATTTAGGTTGGGTTCTGGATAAAGGTAATTGTACTGACCTAACTGCTCCATTAAGCAATTATCCTATGTTTGCAACTCTTGCTCAGTTGTTAGGAGTTCAGATAGATATGAATACTCAGGTTTCCCAGCAAGTAGCTGAGGCATTAAATTATTTAATAACCAATTTAATAACCAATGCTGCATCTATTCTTGCAAATCCTAATAACGTTCCACCTGGTATTTATGAGCCTGTTGACAAGGATATTACTGTACCACAAGGTTTAGGGAATGGTGGTAGTTCTACAGTGTATCGTCTTCGTGAAGGTATTGAGCGGTTCTTAATTACAGATATTAACAATCCAGCTGCATCAGCACAAGCCCAAAGTTCGGTATGGATCATGTTTGACCAATTAGCCACCAACGCATCTGCATACAACCATATTCCCGGTGGTTCAAATGTTCTTTACATGGATGGACATGTCCAATTTCAGAGATATGGGGAATGTGAACCAGCCCCTGTTAACAGACCTATGGCTGTTATGATTGGTATATTAACTTCTTTCTGAAAATTAAAGTCATACTTTAAAAACACAGAGAATGTCGGTAATATAGATATATTGCCGACATTCTTTTTTTTAATTATTATATTAAATTGAATTTATCCAAACTTTTATTAAATAGAGACCAAACTATAATCAATAGAATAGTTTTTTCCATTCTCCTGAATAGATAACCGTGCACATTCATTAATAAGTTCATTGTAATATGAGTTTCGGGGTGTAGCAATAATACTGAGATTATTTATTCTTTCCATTTCTTCTAACTGTTTTTGTTTATCATCAATACGATCAATTCTTTTTATACAATGCACTAATTCTTCTATTGAAGTATAGCCATATCCAACAGGTTTCAATCCCGGTCCATTCCACGGCACTAATCGGAAATAATCTGTATTAATGGTGTAAAATTTTTTACTCGGTTCCGTTAGTTCCTCTTTAATACTATAACTCACACCACGAAATTGGTCATCATGTCTCAAAGTTGTTGTGCAATTTTCATTTTCAAAGTATAATTCTAATCCTTGCTGGTTACTACCGCCTCCCAGGTCGGGATAACCCAGACCATTGATAACAGATAGGATACCGCCATTTTCATAAATTACTCTACCATGTGACCACAAATAACCTATATTACCATTAGGGAATGGCTTTCTAATACCAACCACAGAAACAGATACCGGTTTTAGCCCTGTAATAAAAGCAACAAGGTCAACATAATGACAGCCAACATAAGTAAAAGGGTCGGAAATATCACAGGTAAACCAATTTTGAAAATTACTGTGGCGATAATAGTAAGGCTCAATCATCTTTGCCTCACCAATGATAAATTCACCGAATAATCCATTTTGATAATTCTTTCGTGCCAAAAGGGAACGGATATCAAACCGTTTATGGTATTCGACCCCCACAAAAAGTCTTTTTTCCTTTGATATTTTTTCAATCTCCACAAGTTGTTTATAAGTCTGAACAAGGGGCTTAACGCAAATTACATGCTGTTCATGAGCAAGTGCTTCCATAATAGCGGGATAATGCAAATGGTCAGGTAATGCGACAAAAACACATTGGCGGGGTGATAATGTCTTTATCGCCTCTTTGTATAAATCTGGATAGTATTCATTCTCGGACGTGTCCAGAGAAGGAAAAGAATTAAATGTTTGGTCAGGGAAAGCCTCTCTAATAAATAGGCTTTCCTGCAAATGTTTTAACGGTGTCGTATGTCTCGCACAAATAGAAATCTCCCCAATCAAACCAATTCTTTGCAAGTGATATAACGAAGGTAGAATTTGGTCGTGAACTATCATTCCTCCACCGATAATTAGCACATCTTTTGTTACCATAGAATCAGTCCCTATTATCTCTTTAGTTATAGAAATAGGTTATTGTTATTTCATTTTTCAATTTTTCCAACTCCTGTTTTAATACTTCTCTAACCTTTTGTTGAACAAGGTCTCTCTGAATCCCTTTTTCTACCTTTGCCAGCGGTACGTCACCAGGGCTATTTTTTGATACTATTTTAATTATATTCCAACCATTTCGTGAACGAAACGGAGGAGAAATAGCACCCTCTGGAAGAAATACCAGGTAATGTTTTATCTCGGGTTGAACATCATTTAGTGTCATCTCATAATACATATAATTTTGATGGGAAGAAAATGTATCCTGTGAATATTCTTTAGCAAGTGCAAAAAAATCTTCTCCTTTTTGTGTTCTTCGGTAGATTTCATTAATCAACTTTTCCTTCTCAGGGTCTCCAACAAAATCAACTATTAAAATATTTGCAAAGTCATAGGTATCTACATTTCTTTTGATAATGCCCATTTTCTTATACTTCTGATATGCTTCTTCAACATCTTTTTCAGAAATAGAAACAGTTTTTTTAATATTTTCAATATACGTATCTACCATAATTTTCTTTATAATCTGTTGCTTAATATATTCATCTGATAGGTGATATGATTGTAACCAGCGTTGATAAGCCTCTTTTCCACCTAACAACTGAATACCCTCTTCGTAAATATGTTCAACTTCCTCTTGAGAATATGTAATATTTTCACGACTCGCCAACAAAAATATCATGGTATGTTCTACAATCTCATCGAGGACTTTCCGCTGAAATTGCTCGTAATGTTGAGGGGAAGTTAAATATGCTGTTTGCTGTAATTCTAACTGTCTATATCGCAAATAGGCTTGGTAATCTGCTTTGGTTATTATTTCAGAACCTACCTGAACCAGCTTTTCATCAGATACCGAAGTAGTAGTTGCATTCGTTTCAAAATCCTTATGATTCACTGTATTTTCAGCTGAAAAGGAAGCCGTAATAGCCCAACAAAATCCAATAAAAGTAAGTAGTCCTATTCTTAATAAAATACTGTTATATGCCATATTAAAGCCATCTTTACAAATTAACATACTTACCAAGACGAGCAGACTTGTAAATACATTCGATTAATTCAACAGCATGTCGTGCTTCTCTTCCATCCACGGCAGGCTTTCGACCTTTTAATATTGCTTGAGCGAAATCTTCAATTTGTCTACGGTGCCCCTCAATCTTCAAAGCTGCCAATGGGTCACTTGCACCAGAACCCAATTCTGATTCTTTCGACATTGATTTTTCAACCTTTGCATCAATGGGCTTCCTCATACTGAACTTCCAGAAAATAAGTTTCCCATCTTCAAGTACTGCACTACCTTCCGAACCATGTACTTCTACACGTGCTGGGTGTCCTGGCCAAATAGCCGTGCTACCTTCAATAACACCATAAGCACCGTTTTTAAATTCAAGTGTAGCGGTTGCTAAATCTTCTACTTCTAAACCTTCATGAGCGATACATTGCGTTTGAGCAAAAACCCGCTTTACAGGGCCCATAAACCATAAAAGTAAGTCGATTTGATGTATCCCCTGGTTCATCAAAGCACCACCTCCATCTAATTTCCACGTACCACGCCATGAAGCACTGGCATAGTATTCTTTTGAACGGAACCATTTAATATAGGCATCACCTAATACCAATTTTCCAAAACGATTTTGCTCTATTGCTTGTTTGATCAATCGCGAACCTTCTGCAAACCGACTTTGGAATATACATCCTAATAGAACATTATATTTATCCGCAGATTTAATAATACGGTCAATTCTTTTAGTCGTCACTTCAAGAGGTTTCTCAGATAATATATGTTTTCCAGCTTCCGCACAATTTTCAGCAATTTCTGCCCTTAAACCACTGGGAACACAAATACACACTGCTTGGATATCTTTTCGTTCCAGCATCTTTTTATAATCCGTATACGGCTCTGCATTATATTGATTTGCCAACCGCAAAGCATTCTTTTCCACCACATCAGATACAGCCACTAATCTCGCACAAGGAACCGCTTGTATTGCGGCGGCATGAACAGGACCTATATTACCACAACCAATAATTCCAAAGCCGACTTTCTTCATGATTTATCTCCTTATGTTAAGTTCATTCATAATAACGGCACATTTTTAATCGTGCTATTTATAAAAGGCAAGTATTACACCGTAAATTATATCTATGATATAATACCAAATCCAACCTTGTATATATGATAAAGCCAATGTTAAGGGTATCTTGATGAAATTAGCTGTTCAATTTGGAGCAGGAAATATTGGTCGAGGTTTTTTAGGCCAACTTTTTTACGAAAGTGGTTACCATACTATATTCGTAGATGTGGTGCCAGAATTGGTTCATAATATTAATCAATTAAAAATGTATCCAATAAAAATTGTCGGCGAGACAGAACAAATCATTACAGTACAAAATATTCAAGCTGTTTTACTATCTCAAGTAGACGAGGTGGTAACGTATGTTGAAACTGCTGATATTATTGCTACCGCAGTTGGCGCAAAAGGGGTTGCGGATGTCTCATCAATATTAGCAAAAGGTATTATTAATCGACTAAATAAAACTGAGATAAAACCACTCAATATCATTATTTGTGAGAATCTACCAGAACCGAAACAAACATTTTACAAAGCGATTACATCCCATCTACCCAAAGAATTAATACAGCGATTTGATGAAAATATTGGGTTAGTTGAAGCATCTATTGGGCGAATGGTTCCTATTATTCGTCACGAAGACCTAAAAGAACATCCTTTGTTGATTCGCGTAGAAGAATATTGTGAATTGCCTGTAGATAAAGACGCATTAAAAGGAGAGATTCCAAATATAAAGGGAATGAAATTGTGTCGTCCATTTTCAGCTTATGTACATCGTAAACTGTACGTTCACAATTTAACTCATGCGGTCTGTGCCTATCTTGGGAAACTCAAAAATTATAAGTACATTTGGGAATCGGTAGAGGATGAGACCATTAGAAATATAGCAAAAAAAGCGGGTCTTGAAAGTGCTCAGGCTATTCACAAGTTAGATGGACTACCCTACGAAGAACTCGATCAGTACATTGATGACCTTTTGAAAAGATATAATAATCGTGGGTTAGGAGACCAGATAGAACGTGTTGCTCGGGATCCTATCCGTAAATTAGGCCCAGGTGAAAGGCTTATTGGGCCTGGCATGTATTGCATTAGAGCAGGTATCAACCCTGAACACGTCAGTTTGGGAATTGCAGGTGCAATTTATTATAACGGTGAAGATGAAACCAGCCAAGAATTGATAGAATGTAGAAAAAACTATGGAGATGAATGGGTATTAAAAAATATTTGTAAGATAGACATAATAAATCCTTTATACGAATTAGTAATAAACTCTATACAAAAATTAAAAGATATGAACTTAATAACCCCAAAATAAAAGGAAGACACCGATGTTTGAAGTTAAAATGCCAAAGTTAGGTCAAACTGTTGAAGAAGCAACGATTGTCCAATGGCTAAAAAAGGAAGGTGAACCTGTAAAGGAAGGAGAACCTCTATTTACAGTCCAAACAGATAAAGCAGAAATAGAAGTCGAGTCTCCTACCAGTGGTATCCTTTTGAAAATATTAGTAGAGGCAGGCATTGAAGTCCCTGTTTTATCGGTAATAGCCTTAATTGGAGAAGAGAATGAGGCAATTCCTTCTGAGTATATGAGTGGCAGTCCTTCCGTTCCAACAAAAGAGGCTATCCCATCAGACGAGAAATCACCTCAACAAAAGGAAGAAGTACCGAAGGAAAGTTCAACACAAAAAACAGACACTATTCGTACAGAATCTTATCACTCTGGTAAAGTAATTGCCTCTCCTCGGGCTAAAAAAACTGCAAGTGATGCTAATATCCCATTAGAATTAGTTACTGGTTCAGGTGTAGGCGGTAGAATTATGTCCTCTGATGTCCAA
The DNA here is from genome assembly GCA_035361075.1 of Candidatus Hydrogenedens sp. Classification (NCBI taxonomy): domain Bacteria; kingdom Pseudomonadati; phylum Candidatus Hydrogenedentota; class Candidatus Hydrogenedentia; order Candidatus Hydrogenedentales; family Candidatus Hydrogenedentaceae; genus Candidatus Hydrogenedens; species Candidatus Hydrogenedens sp. Next base: position 47,708 of record DAOSBX010000022.1, read on the forward strand.
AATGCATTAAGCAACGTGCCAAAAGCCACACCTGTGGCAAAGAAGTTGGCAGAACAAGAAGGTATCGACCTCAGAACCGTGTCTGGAACAGGTCCACATGGAAAAATTACAAAGGAAGATATAGAAAAAGCAAAATTAATACCGAAGAAAGAACCTTCTCCTGTATCTTCCCTTCCTGAAACTCTTCAAAGGATTCCGCTAACTCCGATGCGGAAAATTATTGCTGAACGTATGAGCCAAAGTATCCACATCGCACCTCATTATTACATTACAGTTGAAATCGACATGACAAATGCTAAATCTTTACGCAGTCAACTACCATTTAAAGTTTCTTTTAACGATATTGTCCTATATGCTGTCGTAAGAACACTTAGAGAATTTCCATCTGTTAATGTCCAATGGGGTGGAGATTGTATCATTCAAATGCCTGACATCAATTTAGGTGTAGCGGTAGCATTACCTCAAGGCTTGATTGTGCCTGTGATAAAAAAAGCTCAGGAATTATCACTTGAAGGCTTGTCAAAAGCGGCTAAGGAACTCATTACAAAAGCACAGAATAACAAACTACTTCCGGACGACTACACAGGAAATACCTTTACAGTTTCCAATCTCGGACCTTATGGTGTAGACCATTTTACTGCAATTATAAATCAACCCGACAGTGCCATCCTTGCGGTAGGACAAATAAAAGAACGTCCTACGGTTGTAGACGGTGGCATCTTTATCCGACCCATCATGAAGGTTACTATGTCTTGTGACCATCGTGTCATTGATGGTGCGTTAGGTGGACAATTTATGGGTCGATTCCGTGAAATATTAGAATCAGCAGATTTTATGTAATACTTATATATCCGATAAAAACAACAAGGAGATAGATTATGCCAGATTATGATGTTATCATCGTTGGGGCAGGTCCAGGTGGATATGTTTCCGCTATTCGCAGTGCTCAAAGAGGTGCCAAAACTGCCGTTATCGAAAAAAAATATCTTGGCGGTGTTTGCCTTAATATTGGTTGTATACCTACCAAGACCCTAATTAACACTGCAGGTTTATATCGAAAATTAAAAAAGGCAACTGAATTTGGCATTTCTGTCGAAAATCTTCAATTGGACTTAAATCAATTAAAATTGAGAAAAAACAAAGTTATTTCCCTAAATACAGGTGGTATCGAACGTCTCTTCAAATCATACAACATCGATTGGATTAAAGGTGAAGCAATTATCAATAAACCTAATGAAGTCGATGTTGAAGGGAAAAAATTAACCACTAAAAACATCATCATTGCTACAGGTGGTAGACCTGTAGAATTACCAATACTTCCTTTCGATAAAAAACTTGTTATCGATAGTTCTCAGGCTCTTGAATTAACAGAGATACCTAAACGAATAGGGATTATTGGAGCTGGCGCTATTGGTTGCGAATTTGCATGTATCTGGAACAGTTTCGGTGCAGAAATTCATCTTGTCGAAATGATGCCCAATATCCTGCCAAAAGAAGACATAGAATTAACAAAAAGACTTGAATCCATTTTGAAAAAAGATGGGATACAAGTATACACTGGAAGCAAATTAAAAGATGCAACCGTAAACAAAAATAGTGTTCTTCTCACAATAGAAGGGGCTAAATCAACCCAAATAGAAGTAGATATGGTATTAGTATGTGTCGGAATGCGTTGCAATTCAGAATGCATACAGGACCCACTTCGTAGTGCATTAAAAATCAATAAAAAAGGTGGCATCGCAGTAAACGAGAAAATGGAAACAGGCGTTCCAGGCGTTTATGCTATTGGCGATGTTATTGACCGAACATGGCTGGCACACGGGGCTTCCAACGAGGGTATCGTTGCAGCTACTAACGCTACAGGTGGAAATCGAAAAATGAATTATCGGGCAATACCTGCATGTACATTCACTTTCCCTGAACTTGCCAGTGTTGGTATTTCAGAAGAAAAAGCGAAAGAACAAAATCTCGAGATAAAAATTGGACGGTTCTCTTTCTCTGCAAATGGAAGAGCACATTCAATTGGCGAACCTGAAGGTCTGGTAAAAATTATCGGTGATAGTCGAACAGATGAAATCTTGGGAGTCCATATATTGGGGCACGAAGCAGGTGAACTTATTGCCACAGCCAGTGTCGCTATTTCGTTAGAAAGCACAGTAGAAGAGTTAGTCGATACTATATTTACACATCCTACCTTATCCGAAACGATAATGGAGGCAAGTGAAGACTATTACGGAATAAGTATCCATACCCCTAAGAAAAAAACTTAAAACAGTGTCATTTTCCTTTATAATCACAAAGAATTATTAGTAGAATAATAGGTAAATATTTATCTATAAAGAGAATTAAAAATGTCAAATGAATACAGATATATATCTAAATCAAAAAGAGACCATATAACAATCCTCATTTTCCTGCTCTTATTCCCAGCAGTTATCCTTGCAATTGACATCTCCAACCAACGTGTCTCTGGAAACTACTATTCCTTATACAATAACCCTATATGGATGGAAGGAAAAACTCTATCTCAAGTCCCATTAGCATCCAATGACTATGTTACAGATACCTCCAGATACTTGTCGGATTACCTATTTTTATCTAAAGTCAAAGATGGTTACTCTCTCCTATGGGATCACACAACAGGCAGTGGCATTCCTTTCTTAGCACGTTGGAGTAGTCGTGCTTTCTCCTTATTCAGTCTACCCTTTTACCTATTACCTTTCCTATGGGCTATATACTCAAGTATATGGTTTAAAATGGTTGTTGCTGGTATCAGCACCTATTTTCTTGCAATATCCTTTGGACTACTTCCATCCACAGGTTTACTGGTGGCTGTTATATTCCAAACCGCAGGACCATTACTATATACCCCTATACATCCTATGACAGATATTCTTGTACTTTTCCCAATATATCTGCTCGTCTTGAACAAAATTTTTTGCCACTCCCCCCGCTTTTGGATATTATTAAGTTTTATCATTGCCATAATGGAACTGGGAGGCGACATTCAGACGATATTGCTCATTTTTGCATTTACAGTGTTATACATATTTTTTATGCTTTACCTTTCCAAATCAGGAAAGCAATATCATTTTAGTTCTATACTTTTTATAATCCTTGCGTGGATTGTTGCAAATGGATTTATTGCATTCCAACTATTGCCTTTTTTTGAATGGTGGGCACATAGAGCTAAATTCGCTGAGAATTATCACCCAATAAGATTCATGCTTCGCGATTTGGCGGGTCTTTTCCTCCCTAAGGCTATATCCTCAGAAAATTCAAAATATATTTCAGTTATTCTTCTATGCTCACCTGGAATTTGTGCCATTTTACTTCTCCCATTATGGTTAAGTGCACGACATCTCATTTCAAAAGAGACAAAAGATAAAATTGAATTATTATTCTTCTCAAGTATATTTATCTTCATAGTACTTGTTTTCTTCCCATATCTCAATATATCTCTCCCATCCCCATTTAATTTCTCTATAGTTCATATTGGTTGGCTTATTATCTTATCTACTGGTTTTATAATAGGCCTCGCTATAGAGTCATGGAACTTGTTTCCACCAGATGAATGCCGTCAATGCTTAAAACGGCTCCTTTTTATTGCACCTATATTCTGGTTACTTCTTTTCCTATGTTTCAGTATTGGGAAAATAACCAATTTTATAGGAATTAATAACTTCTGGCTGGAGTTCGGGTTGGGGCTCCTGTTTTTACTTCTTATCATTATTTATTTATTAATAAGTCTTTTTTCTCCATCACCTCGTAACGCTGGCTTTATTATTTCATTACTTTTTATACTCTCACTTTCCCTACTATATTACCCATACAGGCCAACAACACCTTCCATATTATTCTCACCTAATAATGAAATCATAACTAAGTTAGAAGCATACGGAAACCGATTTGCTGGCACAGAGGACGCACAAAATATTATTTTTCCACCATCAACACTCACAATGATGGTGATACCAAAAGATAAATGTACAGAACGTTACTATGCCTTTATGACCCAAGCATTGAAGGAACCAAAATTATGGATAAGAACAGGAACGTCATGTTTTATTTATACACCTTCACCAGAAAATAAAATGCCAGATTCTATATCTGCTATACGGCAAGAAGTAAAATTAAAACAGATATTTTCTTCTGGGGTGGCTATCTTCCAAATAGATTCCAATATTGGAAGGGCTTATGTTATTTATAAGGGTAAAAATGTAGATAAAGTATTACCAGAACTACTTACATCAGACACTCCTCATTTAGTTGAAAATACGGTCATCCCCGAGTCAGGCTCTATTCCTGAAATGCCTGCTACTATTGAAACCATTTCACCTACAGAGGTTCACATAAAGGTAGAGAAGACAAAACCAGGTATCTTAGTATTAGCTGATACATACTATCCTGGATGGTCAGTTAGTGTTGATGGAGTTGCAAAAGACATAATTCCAGTGAATATTGCGTTTCGTGGGGTTGAACTTAGCGAAGGAGACCATCAGATTGAATTTGTTTATAAATGTAAATGGTTATGGTGGGGATTTTCCATTACTATTACTACATTATTAATTGCTTTAATTATTTTAAGATTTTCATTCCGTTTCTCTGCACAGCTCTCTTGATACCATAAAAAGCCTCCTTCTTTTTTTGAGATAGACTATTTAAGAAGGAGGCTTTTCTACCATCAATCAATTTTACACATTGCACTCTGCTTTCTTATGCGTAAATATGAACTCATTATTCTCATTTACATCAATAATCAGGTGGTCTCCTTCACTAATATTTGTTGATAAGATTTGTATTGCAAGTGCGTCTACAATCTTACGTTGTATCAAGCGTTTCAAAGGTCTTGCACCAAACACAGGGTCATAACCTTCTTCTGCCAATTGTTCTTTGGCTTTATCGCTTATAGAAATACTAATCTGACGTTCAGCCAACCTTTTCGCCACTTGATTTATCTGTAAATCCACTATTGCTCGTATTTCCTTCTTCGTTAAGGGATGGAAGAGAATAATATCATCAACTCGATTCAAGAATTCTGGACGAAAATGATTATGTAACACATTTGTGACATATTCCACCTGTTTCTCGTAATCCATGTTTGTTTTTTGGAACACTTCACTTCCCAAATTGGATGTCATTATCACTATTGTATTTCGGAAATCTACCGTTCGACCTTTCCCATCTGTTAATCTCCCATCATCCAATAATTGGAGCAGTATATTAAATACTTCATGATGTGCCTTCTCAATTTCGTCCATTAGAATAACACTATAAGGTTTTCTTCTAACTGCCTCTGTCAATTGCCCACCTTCTTCATATCCAACATATCCAGGTGGAGCACCAATAAGACGAGCCACGGAATGTTTTTCCATATACTCAGACATGTCAATACGTATCATTGCATTTTCAGAGTCGAATAAAAGTTCAGCCAATGCACGAGCCAGCTCTGTTTTTCCAACACCCGTAGGACCGAGGAAAATAAATGAACCGATAGGCCTGTTGGGGTCTTTCAGACCTGCACGTGCACGTCGAACTGCATCAGATACTGCACGAATACCCTCTTTTTGACCTATAACCCTTTTTGAAAGACGTTCTTCCATATTAACCAACCTTTGCATCTCACCTTCTAATAAACGGTCTACAGGGATTCCTGTCCAGCTGGATACAATCTTGGATATATGTTCATCAGTAACCTCTTCACTCAAAAAACTCCCATTTCTCTGGATTTCGTCAAGTTCTCTTTTCTTTATTTCCAACTCTTTCTTCAATTGATTTAGTTCGCCATAAAGAATCTCCGATGCTTTGCCCAAATCCCCTTGACGTTGTGCAATATCTGCTTGTCGTTTTGCTTCTTCAATCTTTGCATTTATTTCACGAATTTGATTAATAACAGACCTTTCATTTTGCCACTTTGCTTTCTTAGCATTTAATTCTTCACGTAACTCAGCAATTTCCTTTTCAATTGCTTCACGTCTCTCAACTCCTGACCTTTCTGTCTCTTTTTTTAAAGCCAAATGCTCAATTTCTAATTGTCGTATTCTTCTATCCAACACATCTATTTCGTAAGGCATGCTATCAATTTCTATACGCAACCGCGATGCAGCTTCATCCACTAAATCAATAGCCTTATCAGGTAAGAATCGGTCTGTAATATATCTATGGCTTAAATAAGCGGCTGAGACGATAGCATCGTCACGAATTCGCACACCATGATGAACCTCATACTTTTCTTTTAAGCCACGTAAGATTGCAATTGTATCTTCAACATTGGGCTCATCCACTATTATAGGCTGGAATCTCCGTTCAAGTGCTGGGTCTTTTTCTACATGTTTCCGATATTCATCTAAGGTTGTAGCACCAATACAATGCAGTTCACCCCTTGCCAATGCAGGTTTCAACATATTAGAGGCATCAATAGCCCCTTCTGCTGAACCAGCACCAATTAGCGTGTGCATCTCATCAATAAACAGAATAATATTTCCATCTGATTCCTGAATTGCAGATAAAACAGCCTTTAGCCGTTCTTCAAATTCACCTCTAAACTTACTTCCTGCTATTAAAGCGGCTAAATCGAGTGCCGCAATTCGTTTATTCTTCAAGGTCTCAGGAACATCTCCCGAAACAATTCTTTGGGCTAAACCCTCTACAATGGCTGTTTTACCTACGCCAGGTTCTCCAATCAGTACGGGGTTATTTTTGGTTCTTCTCGACAATACTTGAATAACACGACGTATCTCTTCATCCCTACCTATAACAGGATCCAACTTGCCTGCTCTTGCCAATTGAGTTAAATCGCGACTAAACCGTTCGAGAGCGTCATAAGTTGATTCCGCATTCGGGTCATCTACCCTTTGATTCCCTCGCACCTCCTTTAAGGCTGAAAGGATAGCATCCTCAGTAATACCCAACTCTTTTAAAATTCTTCCTGCATAATTCGTTTTATCACGTACCATGCCCAAAAGGACATGTTCAGAACTTAGATATTGGTCTTTCAACGTCTTTGCAAAATTCCATGACACCTCTAAAACTTGTTGTAATTCATGAGAAAGATTCTGATTATGAGCACCAGAAACATGGGGTAGTTTTTTCATATCCCGCTCAATTAGGCTACTTACCTGCCCTTTCGATATGCCAAGTCGCTGTAATATCGGCACAACTGCAGAATGGTTCTTACTTAGTAACGCCGTTAGTAAATGTAAAGAAGTAACTTCTGGATGTCCCTTGCTTGAAGCCAAATCAAGGGCTTCAGATATTGCTTCTTGTAATGGAATAGTCAATCTATCAAATCTCATAGTTTGTTCTCTCCTTTCTTTTAAATATCTTTTTCAATATATTAGCAACCATTGTGCCAAGTAAATTATCAATTTTTATCAGTCTTTTTTAAATGATACTTAGATAAATGTTACAAAAAAATTCATCTATATTTCATAATGAAACAAAA
>DAOSBX010000023.1:0-13809 GCA_035361075.1 Candidatus Hydrogenedens sp.
TTGGTTCCCTCATTCACGTTCTCTTGTTCCTGAGGAACTTCTTTTTCTTTCTTTTCAAAGAGCAGTTTCTTATCAGGCATTTCATAAGCAAGTCGGGTAATTTTATCCTTCTCAATTTTCAATATATCTTTATCTAACCAGCGATCTGCGGTTGGTGCTTTGTCAACCTCATCCCCATAGATGCCAGCCTCCTGACGGAAATTAACACCACCGTCATAGATTTTTCGTTCACCAGCTTTACGGACAAAAGTCAATTGATAACTTGGAGATTTGCCAACTAATAATTTTAATGCTGGTTCACCTGTAGCGGAAGTATATACATCCACGTGAAATGCCTGATCATCTTTTAAATTATAGTCTGCTAAAGCATCGTCTGTGGGAACTTCTGCTCGCATTTCACCTTGAAGTTTGACAATTTTATCCAAATACTCTTCTACCGTCTCTTTTTTTGCAGGTGAATTAAAATGACTGCTTACACGCCATTTATCACCGTCTTTTACGATAACTACTTTTTCATCTGGTTTTGCACCTGCATAAAGTTCTAATTTAACAATACTACTTAGAGACAGGCTTTCAGGAATAAGTTTTTCAAATTTTGCCTGCTCAATAATCGAAGGACGTTGCGTTTCTTTGGTTTGTCTTAAGAACACAAGCACGACCAAGACAACCAGGATAGCAACAAGTATTATTAACATTTTCTTTACATTCATAATTTTATCCTCCTCAAACGTATGTCCTATTCTAATTTATAACTTCATGTTCTTTATTTGTACCTAATTTCAATGAACTACTTTTCCGAATTTGCAATTTGAGCCATCGTATAAGCGAGTCGAGAACGACGGCGAATAACATATACAGCGATACCAACTGCTATAACGATAGCATTTGATAATGTATAATTGACAGTCCGCCAGAACATTTTCTGACTGTCTGTCGGTTTTTCAATAGTGCGGTCAATAGGTTTCCGACCACGGACATTTACCAGGTCCTCTGTGAGTGAAACAGCGTCAACACAATTTAAGAATAGGTCAAGGTTCCCTGCTTGTAGGAAGTTTTTACGGAACATTTCAGAGCAACCTAACAAAATCATTTTTGAAGGTTTAGGCTCGATGTTTGGAGCAGGTGCTTCTGGTTCTGAATCATCTGGCGGAACAGGCTCACCTGGACGTGGTTGCGGTTTAGGCCAAGCAGGCCGTTCTTTCCCTGCAAAAGCATCTGGGAACTGACCTTCTAACATGACCATCAAAGGATAACGTTTGCGAGCTGAAAGTGGAGGCGGTTCAAATGATTTAGCACTAAGTTTTTCACCTGCAGGAACAGTCCATGCTTTTTCACTGGTAAACATGATAGGTTTATATTTTATCCCCAACTCTTTTAGCTTCTGTTCATTCAATTCAACATGTGTGCCCCATAGATAGAAAACAGCAGATAGACGATTTGTAATGGATGTTTCCTGGTCCATGGACTCGTTAGTAACGAGAATATGCATTGGAAGTCGGAATGGTTGACCGACTAATTGAGATAGTAAATCACCACCACCTTGCACATTTAAAGTAACACTGTTTTCATCCATCAAAATATCTTCGCTTACTTTCAAACCATAGTTTTCAAGTAACGAATTGATTTCTGGTTTCTCTTCTCGTTTAGAAATGGTATTACCGCGAGATGTAGCACGATAATCCCATTCGTAGGTTTGGACTGCAAGCACAACAGATTTGCCAGACCGCAATGCACGGTTAATCTCCCAGCGTTGGCGGTCATTCAAACTTCTTGGGTTTACTACAACCAATGTATCATACTCATCAGGGAGAGGACTTTCTTTTGTCATCTCTACCCGACGAACATCATACTTCTCCTGTCTTAGAATTTCTTCCAAATAAACATACGGGTCTTCACTTTGGGGAATTTGTTGCCCCATCTGTTGCAACATCTGACGCATTTGTGGGTCGATGTTGATGGCTTCCTTCGGAGCTACTAACGCAATAATAGGTGATTTGGTTCTTGTCAACTTATACACCGTGCTTACTATCCGATATTCCAGTTCCTGAATAGATTCTGGCATAATCTGCGGAATGACTTCTTCGGGCTTATCTTTGTACGCCACACCTATTGAAGAATAGACCAACTTGTTGGTAATTTCATCCTGACTAATCGCACGTACATTAAACGGTTTTACTCCTTTATCCAATAATCGACGTTCTACTGTTTCCTCTTCAGTTTCATTCTTCTTCTTGTCGGGATTAAACATTTCATCCTGATCCGCATACAGATTTGCCACATCCAAATAAATTGTCTTGTAATCCAATTTGCCATTCGCCGAAATTTTTAACTCTTCAAGTTTATCCTTGATATTTTGCTCTAAATCCTTCATAGCAGTTGGCATACTTTCACGCGGACTGATATACACATTTATCTGAACAGGCACTTCGACCTGCCTTAGAATTTTTGCTGAAGATTCCGAAACGGTATAAATCTTGTCTTCTGTTAGGTCAAATCGTTTCAAACTGGTTCCGACCATCAAGAAGTTAAACATCAATCCAATAGCCACACAAACCGCAACCGCTACGGTAAACATCAATTTCGCCCCTGGTCGATTTCGCTGGTCAATATACATCACATTCAGAACAAGAAACAACACAGTCCAGACAAGGAAGAAAATAACATCTGCAAGGTCAATAACCCCCTTCGTGAATGAACTAAAATGCTTGAAAACACCTAATAAATTGGATAACAAAGAACCGATTCCAGGTAGTTTATCGTCAATATAAGATGCGATAAATGAAGTCCCTACCAGAAATACAAGCAGACACGTCAAAAGTGTTACAACAAAGGCTACTATCTGGTCTTTACAAAAACCAGAAAAGAAAATCCCCAATGCTAAAAAACATCCCGCCATCAGCAAGGTTCCAAAGTAACCACCGATAATAGCCCCCATATCAGGACTACCTAAATTCATAAGCATCAGGGGCACCGTAAATGTTGCAGCAAGAGAGATAGCAAATACTGTCAACGCAGAGAAAAACTTACCTAAAACCAGTTCACTTGCTTTCATAGGAAATGTTAACAGCATTTCCCATGTGTTTTCCTTCCGTTCCTCTGCCCAGAGTCGCATCGTAATCGCAGGAATAAACACACAGAGAATTAAGGGTAGATTCTCAAAATAGGGACGCATATCCGCCACAGGAAAACTGAAAAATGAAGTAATGTAGAGCCCTACGCTAACGGTGATAAACACCACAATAAAAATATATCCAATGGGCGATGTAAAATAGGAAGATAAATCTCTTCGATAGATACATAAAATATTACGCATGGGCAACTCTCCTCTTACCAGAAAGTTCCAGTTCAGGTTTTTCCTTCTCAGTCAAGGTGAGGAATGTCTCCTCTAATGTTAACGGTTTTTCCGACAATTCTTTAATTGTCCAATGCTGACTTATGGCTAACTCATTAAGTTCTCGCCAGATGGGCATTCCCAACTTGCTAACTACAAGGAAGGAAACAAAACCATTTTCACTCCCTATAAATTGCACCTTTTTCACACCACTGATTCCTGAAAGATATTTCTGAACATCGGACTGTTCACCTGAAACAGTAAAGAGATACCGTTCAGATTCTTTTGCCCGTTCACGGAGCTGTTCAATCGTCCCATCACCAACAATCTTACCACGGTTAATAATCACAATTCGGTCCGCAGTGGCTTCTACTTCCTGCAAAATGTGCGTTGACAGGATAACCGTTTTATCCTTTGCCAACTCCTCAATTAAATTGCGAATTTCTATAATCTGATGTGGGTCTAAACCCGATGTGGGCTCGTCAAGAATAACAACCTCTGGGTCATGAATAAGTGCCTGAGCCAGAGCAGTTCTTTGACGATACCCTTTGGACAGTTCACGAATAATCTTGCGGAACATCGGTTTCAATCCACATGTTTCAACAACTAATTCCATCCGATGTTTTAATCGTGCTCCGCTTAGTCCACGTGCTCTTCCAACAAAATCCAGGTAAGAGCGAACTTCCATATCCATATAAAGTGGAAGCACTTCTGGCAAATAACCAATTACCTGCCGAACCTTCAATGGTTCCTGAGTTACATCACAACCAGCAACAACCGCTTTACCAGCGGTCGGATACAAATATGTCGTTAAAATCTTCATTGTGGTTGATTTGCCTGCACCATTCGGTCCCAGCAAACCGACGACCTCCCCCTTTCGAACTTCGAAGGAGACTCGGTCTAATGCAACCACAGGACCATAGTGCATTGTTAAATCCGTTACTTGTATCATAACTTGATACTCCCGTCGTTTAGGTTTTGGGAAAATTGATGTAAAAATATATAAAAAGAGACCTTAGAAAATATACCTAACCCCAAACAATAAAGGTCCCTTTTTAACAACGACCATAGAATTGTTAGCAATCTATAGCGATTGATGATAAAAAATATCACATTTGTGTCCTTCTATTCAAACTTACCGCATCAAATATTAGTGTTAAGGCTCAATCTACCTCTGCAAGGCAATTACAATACAACTCTCTAAAAAGAACGACTATCCCACGATTAATGTTTACACAAATAATCCGACCCCTCCTGTTTCCAAGCCTCAACATCTTTATTTTCAGAATCTCCAAAATTTAATTTTTTGGTTGGTGGTGGTTTTTAGTAAAATGGGTAGATGTTAGTGTTGTTAAGTAAATCTTAAAGTTTAATTAGGATGGGACTAATATGAGATTATTATTGGTAGGTTTAGCGGTGGCTTTGGGTTGGGGGTTGCGTGGTGAAATTGGCGGTGAACAGGGGGCGTTAATACCAGGTACATTTTTAGGTTTAGCCCTTGCCATTGTTAGCGGTAAAAGGGACTGGCAAAAGTATGCAGTTGTTATAGGAGCAGGGGGAGCATTGGGGATGTCAATGGGGGGTATACAAAGTTATGGCATTCTCATCGGTTATACAAAAGGCATCGACATGTTAAACGTTACTTATGGTTACCTTATGTTAGCTATTGTCGGTGGATTATGGGGTGCTTTTGCGTCGGGGATTATTGGAATGGTGCTTTCAGAACGGCATAAAAGTATCTGGTTCTGGCTCCTTTTTATCATGTTAGGTTATATCGGTGCGGAGCTTACCTACGTTTTATTAATAAAAGTGTTCGGGTTACTAATGACTCCACCTCGGGTTGAATATTGGGCATGGGTACTTGGTGCTGTTCTTGTATTGTTTGTGGTTAATTTTATTCAGAAAGAACATAAAACCTGTCGCTTAATCTTACGTGGATTTCTGGCTGGTGCTGTGGGTTTTATGTTTGGTCAATCCTTACAAGTATATGGTAGTTTTTTAGGACCTCGATTTGACTGGTGGAAAGTAATGGAAATCTCGTTCGGTTTTGTAATGGGGATAGGTATTGCTTATGGTGTTTTCAGAGAATATCCAGACGATAAACCAATAATGAAAGTAACACCGTTATTAAATCTCTTTGCAATTTTTATTGTTCTGGCATTTGTTCCACTGATTACGCTACATAATTTATTACAACGATTTGAAGAAAATGGCATTTTAATTAGGGGAGATACACTTTGGACAGATTCATATTTCCAAATATTGTTAAGAGGTATCGTTTTAAGTATTATCGGTATTTATGCCTACTGGAAATGGTCACAAGAACGAGACATAACTGCGGATGTTCATTGGCATCTATGTTTTCTATGGATATGGTCGTTATGGGCAAATGGATTTATTACGCTTATTTTGATGTTCATTCCCAAAACGAATCCAACTTCAGCAGTGATTCATGGATTTTTTCTTATACTCATGATGTTATTGAGTTTCTGGGTGATTCAACGGAGATTTGATACAGTTTCAGAATGTTATGTAAACAAACCAGCCCCAAGATACCGCTGGGTTCTTTTAAGTCTCGTTTCAATACCGTTGTTAGCATTGTTTTTCGCATTTACGAGCATCGCTACACATCCAGGACAAATGCCTGAAGGGTTGAGAAAACGATTTGAATGGAATCAGTCTACGTCGACTTTGCCGAGATTGGTTGAGGAGAGACAACACATTTCTTTGGATTTAGACACCACCAGAATGCCCAATAGCAAAGTGTACCGATAAGAAACCCGAATAGCGAGCCCATAAAAGCACAATAGGGGAAATGTGCCGCAGTATATATCCGAGTATATGCATGTATTGCTCCCCATGAAGTTAAAGCAACTTTGACTCGTTTTTTACGCACTGCCCAGATAGAAGGAGTAAGGAGAGCGAATAGTGATGATGCATGTCCAGAGATATATGAAGGGGAAGCCTTAACTACCTCATCCTTTATAACACGTACATGCTTGTTCCACGGCTCATATTTCTCATGTAATGGTCTGGGACGTCCTACCGTTCTTTTGATGTTATTCTCCCCTAAGTAGTTTGTAAAAAAGACACTTACCAGTGTTACCCAAAAAACACGAGTCCACCGTTTCCGTTCTAAATAATCCCACTGTGTCCAGGTCTTAGAACCGAACCAGAAAACAAGGAATGAGACGACGCTTAAAATTATAAATACACTTCGGTATTCATGGGGTCGCCACCAAAAAATCCCTTTAGAAGAAATCCATATACCAGATATGTGATATATAGCAAGAACAACTGCAAAAACTTTCCAAACATAACTCGCAATGTTAGCCAATTTTTCACTTTTACGAACAATCAAATTTGTGATGAGCCATGTGATTGTAGTAATTGAGAAAAGGTATACCGAAAAATGAGTTAGAAAAACCATACACTCATCAAGTACAGGCACGTAGTGGTCAGGTTGCAATGCTAATAATATAGCTTCGTCCAGTGGGTCATTAATCAACTTCGCACCTAATAAAAAAAGTTCGTATAGAACCAAATAGCCAACAACTACAATTACCAACGAAAAAAATAATTTCAGAATACCAGGCATATTACGCAACATATATCAATCCTATTTTGTATATTTAAGTCGGTATTCATAGACTTTTAAAAAGACATATTAGTTTCATTCAGAACAAGTAATCTCTCCGAACACATCAAACTACCATAAGAGTTATGAGATTAGAGCCGTATTATAAAACATCAAGTTGTATAATTACAGTAATATGTTTTATAATAAAGTGCCTCGCTTTTTATTCAATTCTAAAAATGCCTATCATTTCTTTGTTAAAGAAGGATTTGAATATTGGACTCACTTAGTGAAGTATCATCTACAAGCATTAGCAAGGTATTTCAAAAATATCCTACAAATAGAAGCAGTATCATCCCGTTACTTCAAGAGGTTCAAGAACAGTTGGGCTATATTCCAGCCTCTGCTGTCGACGAAATGGCGGTCTATCTCGGTGTATCAGCAACAGAAATATATGGAGTTGCCTCTTTTTATACACAATTTAAGTTTACACCCCCTGGAAAGTATATCATCCAAATTTGTCAAGGGACCGCATGTCATGTTCGAGCCTCCTCAGTTGTCCTCGAAGCGATACGAGAAGAATTAAATATTGAGCCAGGCCAGACAACAAAGGATGGTTTATTTACATTAGAACGAGTGGCATGTGTTGGCTGTTGTGCCTTAGCCCCAGTAATGGTTGTTAATGGAAAAGTTTATGCACAAATGACACAGGATAAAGTTCATAACGTATTAAAAGAATATTATGAAAAAGAAACAAATCATGCGGGTGATAAAAAATGAGTGCTAATGATACAATGGAAATCTTATATGAACGAGCTCAACAAGAATGGGAGAAAATAGAAAAAAATAAGGTGCCAGTAATTTATGTGGGTTCGGCGACATGTGGCCGTGCCGCGGGTGCCTTAGAGACCGAGCAAGTGATAAAAGAAGTCCTACAAGAGAATAGCAAAGAAGCGATATTTATTGAAGTAGGGTGTATGGGTCCCTGTGCCTTCGAACCGATTATTATGGTTCAACCACCGTCTGGTGTACCTATTTGCTATGGACCCGTGAAACCGCAGGAAGCGAAAGAATTTGCAAACCTTGTGGTGTTGGAAGAAAAAAACTGGGAAGAAAAACTTTTAGGTGTAATGAGCCCAGATGCATACAAAAATTTGCCACCCATTACCGCACATCCGATGTTATCACGTCAGGTGCGAAATATCCTGCGGAACTGCGGATTAATTGACCCAGAGAATTTTTATCATTATCTGGCTCAAGATGGATACCGTGGTTTCTTAAAGGCGTTATCTATAGGCCCCGATAATGTATTAGAGCAAGTAAAAAAGTCCGGATTACGTGGTCGTGGTGGAGCAGGTTTCCCAACATGGCGAAAATGGAGTTTCTGTCGCGAAGCTCCCGGAAATGAAAAATATTTGATTTGTAACGCCGATGAAGGTGACCCTGGAGCCTTTATGAACCGTTCTGTGCTGGAAGGTGACCCACATTCAGTGCTCGAAGGAATGCTTATTGCAGGATATACAATAGGCGCCAATCATGGATATGTTTATTGTCGTGCCGAATATCCATTAGCGATACACCGCCTTGAAATCGCCATAAAGCAATTATATGATTATGGATTATTAGGCAAGAATATCTTAGGCACAGGTTTTTCATTTGATATAACAATTAAAAAAGGGGCGGGTGCTTTTGTCTGTGGTGAAGAAACCGCTTTGATTGCTTCAATTGAGGGTAGCCGTGGTATGCCAAGACCAAGACCACCTTTCCCTGCCATCAGCGGTCTATGGGGTAAACCAACGGTTATTCAAAATGTAGAAACACTGGCAAATCTATCACTCATACTCCATCGCGGAGCCGAATGGTACATCCAGTTCGGAAATGAAAACAGCAAAGGAACAAAAACGTTTGCATTAGCAGGAAAAGTAAAACGAACAGGATTGGTGGAGATACCCTTAGGAATCCAATTGCGGGATGTTATTTTTGAAATTGGTGGTGGTATCCTGAATGACAAAGAAGTAAAGGCTGTCCAGACTGGAGGTCCTTCTGGTGGTTGTATCCCGGCAGAAATGTTAGACCTGCCCGTAGATTACGAATCGTTAACAAAAGCAGGAAGTATCATGGGTTCAGGCGGAATGATTGTCTTAGATGAAGACAATTGCATGGTAGACATCGCACGATACTTCCTTTCTTTTACGCAAGCGGAATCCTGTGGTAAATGTACCCCATGCCGAGTAGGAACACGGGCAATGTTAGGGATTTTAGAGCGGATTTGCGCAGGGAAAGGTGAATTGATAGATATTATCCGTTTGGAAACATTGGCTCAGACTGTTAAGCAAGGTTCATTATGTGGGTTAGGACAAACAGCACCGAACCCTGTGCTATCTACACTCAAATATTTTCGTCATGAATATGAAGAGCATATCAAAACGAAAGAATGCCGAGCATTTGTTTGCAGTGCATTGATTTCGTACCATGTAGACCCCGAACGATGTGCTGGTTGCACCATGTGTGCCAAAGCGTGCCCTGTTCAAGCTATCTCAGGAAAGCGAAAAGAACCTCATGTGATTCACCAGGAAAAATGTATCCGTTGTGGACAATGCTTACGTGTTTGTCCCACAATATATTCGGCTGTTTATCGTAGAAGTGGTTCCCGTGTTCGTTATGAACCAATTAAAGAACGAAAGAAGAAAACAGAATAATTTGTTATAAATAATAAAGAGGTGAGTTGAACGTGAATGTAGTTATTGATGGAAAAACGATAGAGGCGATACCAGGCGAAACAATATTAGAATGTGCCCTTCGGAACGGTATCTCCATTCCACATCTATGTACTCATCCCGCATTACCTCCATTTGGAGCATGTCGAATTTGTATCGTTGAAGTTGAAGGAATGCGTGGCTATCCAACGTCCTGTTCCACACCAGTCACAGAAGGAATGATTATCCGTACCCAGTCTGATACATTAAAAGCTTTACGTAGAAATATTCTGGGACTAATGATGTTAGAACATCCCAGTGCCTGTTTAGTGTGCGAACGACGTGAACTTTGTGACCGTTACCGACCTCGTTCTGAAAAAGTAGGAGCAACCACAGGCTGTCATACTTGTAATAATAAAGAGGTATGTGAAGTGCGTTCCCTCTCTGCAGATTTAAATCTTGCAGAGATTATGGTTGCCCCCCAATATCATTATAAACCCATCGAGCGGTCAGAACCTTTTATTGACCGCGACTTAAATTTGTGCATTCTTTGTGGTCGTTGTGTGCGAATATGCAAGTTACATCAAGGACATGCAGTTATTGATTTTATACATCGGGGCAGTCAAACACACATTGGTCAGGCGTTTGGAAGAAATCTTCATGAGGCTGGTTGTACCTTCTGCGGCTCATGTGTTGATGTATGCCCTACAGGAACATTATCAGACCGCTATGCTAAATGGTTCGGACGACCCGATACAATGATAGAAACAACCTGTATTTATTGCGACGAAGCATGTGCTCTGGCTGTTTACTCCGTGAACCAGAAAGCGGTTACTGTCAAAGGATTGTATGACCATATACCAATTTGCGTTTTAGGACGTTTCGCAATCCCTGAATTTTTAAACAGCCCAGAGCGGTTACGAACGCCACAAATACGAGTAAACAAAGTTTTACGTCCTGTCACTCATGAAGAAACGATTCAGCGATGTGCCGAACTCCTTCGCAATTATACAGGCAATTCCTTTGCCTTCGTTTGTGACACATGTAGCACATTGGAAGACCGATTTGTCTTTAAAAAATTTACTCAGGAGATTATGAAATCCCCCTATTACTTTGAGATTATCCCAGATAAAAAGGGCTATGCCACCCTTCAAAATATACCATCAGAAGTAAAAGCTATCATCACAACAGGACCATTTATACCACAAGAACTCCGCAATCAGTTTGAAGTTGTAATTGCATTAGACATTTTTCCGTCAGATTGGACAAAGTCTGCAGATGTGATTTATCCAGTGGGTGTTTTTGCTGAGGTCTCTGGAACTGTTCTTGATAAAAGCAATTACCCACGTCCCTTAGTTAAAGCATGCAATCCACCAGGAGAGGCACGTCCAGAGTGGGAAGTAATCCAATCGATAGCCGAAATACTTTCCCCAGAATTATGGGAACATTTTGAACACGTTGGCAATATCACTCACACATTAGAATTAGAACACGCTGGACTAAATTCTCAACGTAAAGAGCCCCCTTCTCCATCACAAAAATTAAGTGAACGTCGTGAATGGTTTAAAGGACACCGAATTGAAAACCATGTATCAGGGTTAGTATCCATCAGAGCATTTGAAGAAGGAAAGGATATTGAAATAAAAAAACCAGAATCTGTTCCTGAGGAAGTAGATAATCGCGAAAAGCCTTTCGTCGTCCTATCTCGCAGAGAGCTTGTTCCAAACACGTACGAATTTGTTATTTATGCCCCAACAATAGCCCGGAAAGCATTACCGGGACAGTTCGTCATTGTGATGGTAGATGAAAATTCCGAGCGTATCCCTTATACATTAAGTGATTGGAATGAAGAAAAAGGAACAATCACATTAGTTGTTCAAGAAAAGGGCTTATCCAGTCGCAAAATGATATCTGTACCTCAAGGAAAAGCATTGGCTCATGTGGTTGGTCCCTTAGGTACCGCATTCGAAGTAAAACAATATGGAACAGTGGTGCTATTAGGCGGTTGTTATGGTATTGGTGCCATCGTAAGACTATCACGAGCCTTAAGAGAACAAGGAAATGAAGTTATTACAATTGCAGAAGCACGAAGTCACTACCTGGCATATTATCAAAATGAACTTATTCAGGTAAGTAACCAATTTATCCAAACAACTATCGATGGTTCCTTAGGTGAAAAGGGACATGCCATTGACGCTTTGAAACGAATGCTGGCTAATGGCAAACATATAGACCTGGTTGTTGCAGTTGGTTGTCCATTTATGATGATGGTAACCGCAGAAGAAACCCGAACTACGGACGTTAAAGTCCTTTGTGCTTTAAATCCAATTATGTTGGACGGTACTGGAATGTGTGGAGCCTGCCGTATCAGTGTCAATGGACAAACTCGTTTTGCATGCGTTGATGGCCCGTTTTTCGATGCACATCAAGTTGATTGGGACGAAGTTCGAGACCGACGTGAAGCATATAGTAATGAAGAAATTCAAGCAGTTAGTTATACTATGCCTACAGAGACTGTCTACGGAGAACAACGACATCATCATTGTTCGTGTATGGAAAGAGGTTAAAAAAATGGCAACACCAGAAAATTCAGAAGTAAAACCCACAACCGAAACACCTGCTCCCGAAGGGAAGCCTAAAAAAGGTGCAAAAATCCCACGTCAACCTATGCCTGAACAAGCACCACAGGATAGGGCACATAACTTCGACGAAGTTCCTTATGGCTATACACCAGAGTTGGCAATGGCAGAAGCATCTCGTTGCCTTGATTGTAAAAAACCCGGTTGTGTAGAAGGATGTCCAGTTCATATTGATATTCCCGGATTTATACGACTTATCCGTGAAGGTAAATTCATAGAAGCAGCACAGCACATAAAGAAGCAAAATGCCTTGCCCGCTGTCTGTGGACGTGTATGCCCACAGGAAGAACAATGTGAGAGCCGTTGTATTTTAGCGGTAAAGGGCGAATCAGTTGCCATAGGTCGTTTGGAACGGTTTTCAGCAGACTTCGAACGAGCCAGTGGACAAATACAATTGCCAGAATTACCACCTAAAACTGGCAAAAAAGTCGCTGTGGTCGGTGCCGGACCCGCAGGATTAACCGTTGCCGGAGACTTAATCAAATTAGGTCATGAAGTAACAGTATTTGAAGCCTTGCATGAACCCGGTGGTGTGTTGATGTATGGTATCCCAGAATTCCGCTTACCCAAGGAGATAGTCCGAGCAGAGGTCGAATATTTGAAACGATTGGGTGTCGAATTTGTGATGGATTTTGTTGTAGGTCGTAATTGCACAATTCGCGAATTATTCGAAGAAGAAGGTTACCATGCTATCTTTATTGGGACAGGTGCAGGCCTTCCATCATTTATGGGGATTCCTGGTGAAAATTTAGTCGGTGTTTACTCTGCTAACGAATATTTAACCCGCTCAAATCTAATGAAAGCCTATCTCTTCCCAAAATACGATACACCACCAATTAAACGAAACAAGGTAGCTGTAATTGGTGGAGGAAATGTAGCGATGGATTCCGCACGAACAGCATTACGGCTTGGCGGTGATGTGACTATCGTTTACCGCCGTGCACGTGAACAAATGCCAGCTCGTGCTGAGGAAATCCACCATGCAGAGGAAGAAGGCGTAAAAATGATGTTACTAACCAATCCTGTTCGTATTTTGGGTGACGAACGACATCGCGTTATTGGAATGGAGTGTATCCGAATGGAATTAGGTGAACCCGATGCTTCCGGAAGACGTCGTCCTGTACCTGTGCCAGGTTCAGAATTCCGCCTCGATGTGGATACAGTAATTATCGCCATCGGAAACCAGCCTAACCCTCTTATACCTCAATCCATGCCTGAGCTAAGCACAACAAAACACGGAACTCTTATTGTCGACCCCGAAACAATGATGACTTCTGTTCCTGGTATATTTGCTGGTGGCGATATTGTCTCCGGAGCAGCCACAGTTATCAGTGCTATGGGTCAAGCAAGAACTGCCGCATCTGCCATCCATCGCTATTTAATGAATCAAAAATCCACCTAATCTACATAACTCGTTCGACCAATCCATCTTCCATCCATCTTCAAAAAAATAAATATCTAAATCCTCCCTATAATTCTCATTATTTTTACCGAATGATAGGATTAAAAAACTAATTGATTGCCTATGTTCTATCCTTTTTATAAATTATTAATTTGTTAAAATTA
>DAOSBX010000023.1:13909-15512 GCA_035361075.1 Candidatus Hydrogenedens sp.
AAGTGTCAGGAAAAGGAAACGTAAGACTGTATGCATTTATGACAGGACTAATTATAGTTTTGTTTACTATAATGATTTCTGGTAACGCATGGTCTGCCATTTTAATCAGCACAGTTGAAGACTTGCAGAAGATAGGGAATGACCCTGAGTATCCGTTGAATGGGTCCTATGAATTGACTCAGGATATTGATGCAAGTGACACTGTGATGTGGAATGGTGGGGCTGGATTTCAGCCAATAGGTTCAGGTGCAACACCATTTACAGGAACATTTAATGGGAAAGGATATGTAATTTTAAACTTGTATATTAATCGTCCTACGGAGAACTATGTTGGTCTATTTGGTAGAACAAGCAGTAGTGCTACTATTCAGAATTTGGGAATAGAAAACAGCGTCGTTTTTGGTAATGATAATGTTGGGAATCTTGTTGGTTCTAATGAAGGCAGAACCGATACATGTTATTCAAATGGCTATGTTTCAGGAGAAAATTATGTAGGCGGACTTGTTGGAGTTAATAAAAATACTGCAAATAAATGTTATTCTATCGGAACAGTAACAGGTGTTACCAATGTGGGCGGTTTGATTGGAAGTAATTCGGGAACTATAACCCAATGTTATTCTACAAGTGCTGTGATTGGTGTATCTAACGTCGGCGGACTTGTAGGAGCAAACACGGCTTGGAACGCTTCTTTACGTAGGTGCTATGCATTAGGACCAGTAGCAGGTGGAAATAATGTTGGCGGTTTATTAGGTAGCATGTCCTGGGGATGGATATTTGAAACATATTCCGCAGGTGCTGTTAGTGGCGAGTCTAATGTGGGAGGTCTCATTGGCTATCGTTTCTTCCTTTCCTTTGTACTAATGAGCTATTGGGATACCCAGGCTTCAGGTCAATCGTCATCAAGCGGTGGTAATGGTAGAACAACAGACCAAATGAAACAGCAGTCCACATATTTCTTATGGTCTTTTGGAACAGTATGGGGAATTGTGTCTGGTGTAACGTATCCGTACTTTATCTGGCAATATGTTGTGCCTAATGTTATCGGGATGACATTAGAAGATGCAGAACAGGCTATTGTAGATGCGAATTTCGTATTAGGTACAGTAACTGAACAATGCAGTTTTACTGTCCCTGAAGGGCAAATTATCACTCAATCACCATTCGGTGGGCAGAATGCAGCACCAGGTAGTGCTGTTAATGTTACAGTATCTACAGGACCATGCCCAACGGGTACTGTGCCTAATGTTGTGGGTATGTCTCAACCATCTGCCGAAAATGAAATCATTTCCGCAGGTCTTACAGTGGGCATAATTACAACCCAATGCAGTAATACGGTTCCAGCAGGGTACGTTATCAGTCAGGACCCAATAGGAGGTGAACATGTTCCTCCGGAAACACCGGTCAATCTGGTTGTCTCTACAGGACCATGTCCTATTCCCGTACCTGATGTGGTCGGCATGACAGAAGAAGATGCAGATGTTACCTTAGTTTCAGCAGGATTATTTTTAGGAACTGTCACAGAAGAATGTAGCAATACGGTTCCAGCAGGTAGAATTATTAGCCAGAATCCACCAGCAGGTGCACAAGTTCCGCCCGGAAGTTA
>DAOSBX010000023.1:15612-52896 GCA_035361075.1 Candidatus Hydrogenedens sp.
ACATAGTGCTGACCAGGATGGAGATAATAAAATAAGCCTTATTGAATTGCTCAGGGTTATCCAGTTATTTAATACCAATGGGTATCATTGTGCATCAGGAACGGAGGATGGATTTGAGCCCGGTATTATAGGAGATAAGACCTGTACACCTCATACTTCCGATTATAATCCACAGGATTGGAAAATAGACATTAGAGAATTATTGCGATTGATACAAATCTTCAATGTTGGTGGCTACCACTACTGTCCAGATGAAGGAACAGAAGACGGTTTCTGTCTTGGGCTTGGAGGTGCATAATTTAAAATAGAAATTTGATTAACAGAGGGCAACCTTTACATAAGGTTGCCCTAATGTTTTTATAAAGGAAATAGGTAGTTCAAACATTGGACAAATAAATCAGTTTCTTTCCACTCCTTTGAATTCGAATAGGTTAGCATCGAGGGAAGGAATCTCTTGTTGAAATCGGATGTGACCATCGTTAAAAGTGCCTATTTGAAAATTATCAGAAACAGTATGTTTTATAATAATACCATCATTGCCAAGTTCCCAGTCCTTTGTAGATGTTGTGAATTTTAATTCCCTCGCTATTCTGTCTGCATTTGCCACGGCTAATATGACTTTCCCTTCTGATGAGTACCAAGGCATGGTTATTAGTAGACTTCCACGGCGTAGGAATGATTTTCCACCTTCTTTGCGATATGCATATACAGACAAACATATTTCTTCCCATGTGTCAGATGAATGTTCCGTTAAAGGTTTAAGCATCTCTCCATTCAAGAATACCTCACGGAATTGATGATGTAGCTTCGCCAATTTTATGGCGAATTCTAAAACGTCCTTTCGTTGGGTCCAAAGTTCTTTTTTATAATTAGCAATCATAGGTTGTTGTCCCCAAGCCCACGCACATGCTTGTTCATAACAGAATTGGGTATTCCATCGTGTGTCTAACAATTTCAACGGTTCTTTTGGGGCAAACTCCTGAGGCCAGAGCGTATCATAAGGCGGTTCTGTTAGAGAAGCGTAATTGCCAAATTGAATAGCAATGGGATGATAAACCGCCTGAAATAAAGGCATAGCACGCCAGCCATCATTACCAGCATATCGGTCTTTACTAACCTGTAAGCTAAGAAATAAATCAAGGAAAGGTAACCATGCTTCACCGCATCCTTCACCTGCAAGAACGACTTTGTCAGTCTTTTCTCTGTATATAGAATTAGTTGACTGACAATTTTCTCGTAGGCGGGCTACCAAGTGTTGAAAACCCTGAATCCAGAAATTTTTACCCCCAGGAACATGACCATGGTTGGTGGCAAAACATGGGAGAGAACTACATGCCTGGTCTAAATAATATCCGTCAATAGGTGTATCATGCCATGTCGACAGCATAACCTTTAATAAAGTTTCCCTCCAAAATTCTGTCCCCATACACATAGTGACACAAGGGGCTTTATTAAAAATATTATAGACTTCCGGATGTAATTTTCCATCATTACCAAGAACAGCAAATTGTTCCGCCTGTTTCTCTTTCCATGAATTGGTTTGCATACCCCAAAGCCTTTGGTTAACATATATTAAGGTATGTATGCCCTTATGATGGGCATCCTGGACAGATGTTATAAATTTTTCTTGTCCTTCTCTGGGTGGTAAATATTCTGGGAAACCTGTGTCATACGCACAGCCATGCCACCAATGCCAAAGCACAGAGACAGGAAGATGCAATCGTTCAGCCATGTCAATTGCTGGGACAAGAACTTTGTCCGATTCCATACGGTTCCATATCCATAATGCTGTCTGCTCAACCCACGGTGCAGTTTGTCCCCTTGCTTTACCGCTCTGTACCGACCATGATTGTTTTCTTGCCCAGTCACGGTAAAGTAATGCCATATCAAACCAGTTTCCACAAATTGATGATAAGCAAACAAAATAAGGTAGGGAATAATCGGTGATAGGAGAAGAAATGAGATGTTTCCATTCCAGACATCCTTTATTTCCATCTCCAGCAATGTGGGCTTGCTTAAAATTTTGTTGCCAGTCCTTTATCCATAACATCATTCCGTGTTGTGCGGTATTATAAAGACCTATCCATTGCATAGACAAAACCCCAGGGTATTCCCACGTGCGATTCCCGACGAAACCAGTTTTTACGTCAGGATAAGCATCACTATCATAAATCTCGCCCATCCAATAGGGGATAACAAGATGTGTTGATTTATCCATAGTCACATGAGTTACTTTGGGGAATATAATCTCCTTTATAAAATATTCTGGAATAGAACAGCGAAAAGACACTTCTAACGAATCAAAAGCAATAGGTTTGCAGAGAATAACCACTTCATAAGGTATACTCTGATTTGCAACATTTTTTACAATCCCATTCCATTTTAAAGTATAACTATTGTCATCTTCCGCAAATGAGAAAGAAACCTCATCATTAGGCGAGATATTCGATGGAGTTCCTACTATTTCCCATATTGGGCATGGAGGCGAAAACACAAACGTATGCTTCGGCTGACCTATATACCGCCATTCTGTAAGTAAACCATGTCGATTTTCAAATACCCATTGTGTCTTACCACTATTTATAATAAGCTCTTGTGCATGAATACGAGTGATAAGGAGCAGGTTCACAACTAAAAACAGAATGTATGTATTGCGATATAATTTCATGACCAAAACCTTGTTCTAAAGATATTTAGAATTAAAATACATTATTAAAGTATAATGTACTCTATCTCGAAGTATAAAGAGGAATGCTATGGAATTTCTAAAGGGTAAAGTTGCTATTGTTACTGGTGCAGGTAGAGGTATCGGAAGAGCAATTGCACTTACGTTAGCCGATGCTGGCATCTCAGTTGCTATTCTTTCGCGAACTGAATCCGAAGTTCAGGAGACTGCAAAACAGATTCTGGCAAAAGGAGGGAACGTATTACCAATTGTGGCAGATGTCACAGAATCGGAGCAGATTCGTCAGTGTGTCAATTCAGTTATCCAACAATGGGGTCGCATTCATATTTTGGTTAATAATGCAGGTTTTGCACGATTTAAACCTTTTATCGAGTTAACACTCGATGAATGGAATCAAACATTAAACGTAAATCTAACAGGAACATTTATTGTAACAAAGGCAGTGGTACCCCACATGATAGAACACAAAGAAGGTATTATCATTAACATTTCCAGCGTGTCAGGATTACGGCCTATTCCAAATCAGTCAGCATATTGTGCTTCTAAACATGGAGTAAATGGTTTAACTACGACACTTGCGATGGAATTAAAGCCTTATAATATCCGTGTTCATGCCATCTGTCCAGGTGGGGTTCTTACGCGATTAAGTGAAGAAAATATGCCAGAACGTGATAAAAGTGACTGGATGCTTCCAGAGGATGTCGCTCATACCGTTATGTATTTCTTAACCCAACACCCCAGAGCCACAACAGATATAATTTATTTGCGACGTTATGGTAGTGTACCATTAGGTGGATGAAATGAAAAAAATAAGAGAGATATAGCATGGACCCCTATTTGTCAGAAATTCCATTCACACCTAAAGAATTCGGTCAAGAAGAAATAGAGGGAGTTATTGAACAAATTATTTACGAACATGCAGGTAGCGGTTTTTTCGTGGCTCGCTTGCGTCGTAAAGATACCAACCACCTTATCACGATTGTTGGCAAATCTCTGCCCGTATCTCAGGGGACTACAGTATGTGTCTCCGGATATTGGATAAATCATCCTCGATTCGGACCGCAATTCCAAACACAAAAAATGGAGTTAGTTCAACCTTCCTCTACAGAGGCGGTGGCTCAGTTTTTAGCTTCAGGTGCAATTCCCGGTATTGGCACCAAATATGCAGAACGGATTATAAAAACCTTCGGGTCCGATGTTCTTCATGTTTTAAACCATGAGCCAGAACGGTTAACATTAGTCCCCCGCTTAGGTAAAAAACGGGCAGAGAAGATATATCAGGTCTGGAAGGAGAAGCAAGAATTCTTAGAAGTTCTTCTGTGTCTCCAAGAGTATCACATCCCCATCGGTTTAGCCACAAAGTTATATAAATATTATGGGAATCAAGTGCTCACCTTCCTTCGAGAAGACCCATTTCAAATAGCATCTGAAGTTCAAGGAATAGGCTTCAGAACAGCAGACCGTATAGCAAAGCAATTGGGCATAGCACCTGACCATCCCAGTCGCATTGAGGCTGGCATTCGATATACATTGCAAGAAGCAGAAAGCGATGGGCATGTCTTTTTAAGAGAGGACGAAGTAGTTAAATCAGCTTCAGAACTCCTCCAATTGGAAGTGTCTCAGATTATAAATGTACTACATGATATGCAAGCATCGAATAAGGTATATATTGAAGAACAATCGGTCTATTTGCCATTTCACTATTTCGTTGAAGAGGAATGCGTAAAACACCTAAAACGAATTTTTAATACGCCATCAGGACTTCCAAAGCATTTGCCTTTATCTGAGTTTTTATCCTCTCAACATTCAGGACTACCGATGCTTAACGAGGAGCAACAGGAGGCAATACGTCAGATATTTAAATCAAAAATAACAATTATTACAGGTGGACCAGGGACAGGGAAAACAACATTAATCAAGAGTCTGGTTTATTTCCTGAAAGACTATCCAGTACAGATTGTTCTAACAGCCCCAACTGGTAGGGCAGCTCGACAGATGGAAGCGATTACAGGACATCCAGCATGCACAATACACCGATTATTAGAATTTAATCCAAAGGATGGAGAACCAAATCGAAATGGGAAAAACCCAATCTTCTGCAATTTACTTATTGTAGATGAAAGTTCAATGGTCGACCATGTTCTGTTTTTACATCTACTTCGTGCAGTACCTTCCACTACTCACATCGTCTTTGTCGGTGATGTTGACCAATTACCTTCAGTCGGACCAGGAAATGTACTTTTTGACCTTATCGCAAGTGAAGTTTTTAATGTGATACGGTTAAAAACAATATTTAGACAATCCGCACAAAGTGGAATAATTCTCAATGCACATAGAGTTAATCAAGGGAAATTTCCGGAGTTTAACCAGACAGATTTTTTCTTCATCCGTCGAGGAGAAAGCCCAGATGCTTTACAAACATTGCTCCATATTGTTCAGGAACGAATACCAAAAAAGTTTGGCTACGACCCGATTAGAGACATTCAGGTATTAGCACCATTACGGCGTGGTGATGCTGGAGTTCATCATCTAAACTACCGATTACAGGAAGCACTTAATCCAAAAGGAAAACCTATACCTCATTCTTCATTTCGTATCGGTGATAAGGTAATGCAAATTAAGAATAATTATGAAAAAGAAGTTTTCAATGGTGATATTGGTATCATTACAGATGCGAACCCAGAACAAGGTTATATTACTATAGTTTTTGAACCAAGTCACCCTGTAATTTATACATTTGAACAGCTGGACCAGATTAGTTTGGCATATTCAGCAACGGTACATAAGGCTCAGGGGAGCGAATATCCTGTTGTTGTCTTACTAATGTTAGCACAACATTATCTTCTCTTACAGAGAAATGTATTGTATACCGCAATTACAAGGGCAAAGAAATTAGTAACTATCATTGGGTCACCAAATGCTATTCAAAAGGCACTACATTCAACCCACTCTGTCCGAAGAAATACACGATTAACAGAACGAATTAAAACGTCTTTTAAATATGACTATATAGAGTGATATACTGGAAATGAATAATTGGGACTAAAAACGGTAGGCAAAAGATACATGAAATTAAATAACTCGTCCGAATCACAGATACGAAGAGCACCTGAACCCGGTGTGAGAGGGTTCCTTCTTTTATTTTGCCTTATTCTCATCTTCGGCACACCTTTCGTAGCAATATACAATCTAATCAATGATTTTCAGAATGCATCCGGTGATTTTGACTATATCCCTGGCTTACGTTTGTTTTTAATTGTAGAATCCGGAATACGTGCAACCATAATCCTGTTTAGTATCCTCGCAGGAGCAAGCATCTTATCCCTTTGGAGTAGTGCAATACTTCTCACAAGGGCTTACTTGATTACCTTTTTATGTTCATTACTTTTAGGAATAGCCCTTTTATTTCTGCTGGTGGAATTTCCAGTGGATTATTATGACCTGGTTCTACGCAAGCTTTCCTTTGAAACCATTTCTTCTTTGCTTTATTTTGTTGTGTGTTATTTATATATCAATTTTTCAAAGAGGGTTCGTGTTACCTTTCCCGAATCCTTTCCTGAAAAGAAAACAATAAAACATGATAGGAGCAAAGAACAATGAATTTCCGTATCCTCTCATCGATATTTCCAAGGAGAATAATAAACAAAATAGAACGAGTTTTAAACGCACGCGAAAACCCAATTATATTTGTTTGTGACGAACACAAAAAATCATATTCAGGTGCACTACTGGCTGTTACGTATATGAAGGATATGGAATCTGCTTTAACATGTGTAGATACGTTAAAAAATGAATATAACTTTCTGTTTTATATGATTGCAGATGCTATAGATAGCCGTGAAGGAATACCAACAGGTAGTGCTCGACGGATGGTAAAAATAGCAGAACTATTAGGCAAACAACTTCATTTGTCCAGCTCACAGCTGTGGGTATTAGAGCATGCTTGCGTATTAAGGGATATTGGAAAAGTTAAAGTTTCTAACGACATTCTACTCAAGAAAACGGTGCTTTCGTATGAGGAATGGATGATGTTGAAATCTCATGCACAGCTCGGGGCAGATATGTTAAAAGAATTCGGTGTTTTCCCTGAACTTGTTGAAGTCATTGCGTCGCACCATGAAAGCTACGACGGGGACGGTTACCCTTTAGGTTTGGAGGGTGATGAAATTCCTTTCCTGTCCCGTGTGCTGAAGGTAATTGATGTTTATTGTGCTATAACATCGCCACGAATGTACCGTATGGGTTTCGCCACAAGAGAAGAAGCACTTATTCACTTACAAGAAGAACGGGGAAAACATTTTGACCCTGAGGTGGTAGACGCCTTTTTAGAAATTGACGTTGAGAGTATAGACATTCAATACTAATTTTGTTGGTCACCATACAAATTGATGAGATACTGAATAATATCTGGGCTGTGCCAATTTGTGCTTCCTGTATAACGATAAACAATCTCACCTTTTTTATCAACTATTAAACCGCAGGGAATTTTGTCTCCACAGAGTATTTTTATAAGCTTATTCTCAACACGAATGATAGGAAGTGTGCAACTTAATTCTTGGCGAACCTTGTTAATTTCCTTGACATCACTCTCAGTAATTGCCATAATGGGAATCTGAAATTGTATTAACTCTTCATAAAGTTTTTGGACAGTTATTAATGTAGAGAGACAATGGACACATTCTGGATCCCAGACAAGGATAAACATAGGTTTGTTTTTGTACGTTTCAAAGGGAACATCATCCCCCTTATCATCCTTCCCACTGAATGTGTAATCAAAATGCTCTGAACCCAAAATAGGAGGTGTTTTAAGCGAGTCTGCCTCTTTCTTTGCTAACCAGAATTTTAGGCTGTTGGCTGTGATGATTATGGTAATAACAATAGTAAACAATGTGATTAGAACACCAGAAAAACAACCAAGTAGGAAAGGTTTCCATGGTTTATTTTTAACTCCGCTTTCATTCATGGTTATGGGCTTCCCCTTCTTGGTTATTTGGTGATTCCTGTGGATTATTCGACGCCTCCTTCTTATGAGTGTCCATCTCCTGCCAGTGTTTTAATCGTTCAAGAAGTGTCAATTCCGTACCACGTGGTAATGGACGATAGAATATGCCCCTGGGTAGGCCATAGTCCTGTGGAATATAACCTTCTTCGGCATCGTGTGGATACTGATACCCTACACCATGCCCTAACATTTCAGCACCACGATAATGAGTATCTCTTAACGCCTGAGGTACTGGGACAGTTGTTTGCGACTTAACCATCTCCATTGCCTTGTCAATAGCAAGGTAAGACGCATTACTTTTTGGGGCACAAGCAAGGTAGGTTACTGCTTGAGCCAATATAATTCGTGCTTCAGGCATACCTATAAACTCGGTAGCCTGCCATGCAGAGACAGCAACGACAAGTGCCATCGGGTCAGCATTGCCGATGTCCTCAGATGCGGAGATACAAAGACGACGAGCAATAAATCGCGGAGGCTCACCCGCTTCTAACATCCGTGCCATCCAATATAAAGCAGAATCAGGATGACTACCACGGATGCTCTTAATAAACGCAGAGGCAATGTCATAATGTTCATCCCCTGTTTTATCATAGTGGAGTAATTTTTCCAAAACACAGTTTTGAACCAAAGGCAAATCAATTATCAACTTGTTCCCTTCGTGAGGAGCAGTTAATATCGCCAATTCAAGAGCATTTAGAGAACGACGTGCATCTCCCTCACCATAACGTGCTAAAAATTGTAGAGCCTCCATCTCAATAACAATATTGTATTTGTCAAAACCACATTGGGGATGTTTTAAGGCATTCTGTAAAATATGCATAATTGCGTCTTCACTAAGGGGTTCAAAACGGAATATCTGCGAACGCGATAATAAGGGTGAAACGACACTAAAATATGGGTTCTCCGTAGTAGCACCAATTAAGATAACATGCCCCATTTCTACATCAGGAAGCAATGCGTCTTGTTGGGCTCGATTAAAACGATGTATCTCATCAATAAAAAGGATAGTTCTACGTTTTTCTCTTTGCAATCGATAGCGAGCCTTTTCTAATAAGGCACGCAATTCTTTTACATTTGAGGTAACTGCATTGATAGGCTCGAAATATGCCTTCGTCCGTCGAGCGATAATCCTTGCCAAAGCTGTTTTGCCTGTACCAGGCGGACCCCATAAGATTAAGGATGTTAAACTATCTGTTTCAATGGCTTTACGCAACGCCTTGTTCGGCCCCAATATGGCTTCCTGACCTATCAGCTCATCTATGGTTCGCGGACTTACACGGCGAGCCAATGGGATATTCACTGAAGAATCGTGATGCTCTGTATCATCAAATAAATGTTCCATGATTAGAAACTTATATGTATGTTTACCTATATGCTATTTCTTCTCTTGTTTTAATTTTAATTGTTGAATATGTGCTTCGTAAAATTCCCTTAAACTGCGATGGGTACCCTGACCCTGTTCCTTGATAAATGCTAAGGCTGTGCGTGGATGTTGATTTAACACACCCGTAACAAGGTAAGGAAGTTCGTAACCCCATTTCAGGGTCTCTTTCAATGCGATAAAATACTTCTCAATTAAATCCAAAACGGGTCTCAAATCATATTTCGGATTATCCATAAAACTTAGTATCAACTCTGTTGTGCAGTTACCCGCCGCTCTACCCATACCATATAAACTACAATCAACAAATTGGGCACCAGCCAAAACTGCTTCAATAGAATTTGAAAATGCTAACTGACGATTATTGTGTGTATGAATACCAATAGCCTTCCCAGGTAATGCATGAATATATTTCTCAGTTAAATATCGAATATGTTCCGAATAGTAATACCCAAAACTATCAACAATGTAAACCAAATCCACATTAGAAGTTGCTATCTTCCTTAACGCTTCGTTAATTAATGCCTCATCTACCGTTGACACAGCCATCAAATTCAGACTAACTTCATAACCCAATTCTTTCATGTGCTCCGCAATTATTAGCCCTTCATCTACTTCTGGAACATAACAAGCCACACGAACCATCGAAACAATACTTTGTGACTTCGGAATAAAGTCATTGAGGTTCGTTCTGCCTACATCACACATCACCGCTACTTTTGTCCTGCACTCATAGGCAACATCACGTAAATCCTCCTCATCACAAAAACGCCACGGACCAAATTCATCTGGAGAAAAAACCCGTTTATCTGCACGATAACCCAACTCAACATAATCAACCCCTGCCTCCGCTAATCCATGAAAAATTTCTTTGACCATACTTTTGGGAAAATCCCAATTGTTCATTAAGCCACCGTCACGAATAGTTACATCCAATATCTTCATTTCAGGCCGATACATAATACTGATACTCCAAATAGCGTTTATGTTACGTATTAATTGGCAAATTTCTTAGTTGTCAAAATATTGTAAAGGATTTTACAATTTGTTTATAATTAACTGGATAATGTTATATTATACTACAAATTGTAAAAAATAATTTGAGGCAAAGATGCTATAAATTAGGAGAATATACAATGCTGAGATGCATATTATTACTTTGTTTTACATGTGCCTTATTTGCTACAACTTGCTTTGCGATTGAACCTTCCTATAAAGGACCTCTCGGCAATCCTGAGGAACCCGCTCTCCGTCCATATAAGTGGTTCTTCAGAGGAATTATGGCGTTTGCACATCAAACAAAAGAAAAATTTGTTGAAGGAAATATGAATACACCAATCTTAGGAACTGTAGAAACCTCACGTGGTATTCGAAATGGCTCTACAGAATTTCTGTATAGTTTTTGGAAAGGTATTCTATTTACATGCCCACCACAACAACCCAAATTTTATCAGGAAAAGACAGAACTAACAAAAAAAGTTGAAGCGGATGATGTCTGGCGAAATGTTACTGATATGATGTGTAGTGGACCTGCATTCCCGATGCTTGTCGCTTTAGACCACGTATACGTGGAGAGTGATGAAAAAGTAAGAGAACGTTTAGAGACAGCAAAAGAAATTCAGCGAGCCCGAAGAGATGCACAGAAAGCACGAGAACTTAAAATGTCCCCTGTCGAAAAGGCACAAATCAATTATCTCGGTGAGCGGGCTATTGTTAAGAGAGATAAAAGCAAGAAATACCCAAAAAATTTATTGAAACTGGCAAAATAATTCGTGCTTTTTTGGGAATATTGTTTTGTAACTCTTTATTTCCCCTATTTTAATGCTTTCGCTAATTTCTCCCTTTTTTAATATTAAAAACCTCTAAATGCATATACACAACATAGATACCTGAAAAGAAGAGTAATAACCGACTCCAAACATCTCCGCGTCCTCCATAGTTAAATATTCTTCCTCGTTTCACAATGATTCAAATAACTAAAAATTCCTAAGTACAGACAACCTCGTTCTCATTAATTCACTCTATCTACCACTACATCTGTACATTTATGTTCCAACACTTTTTGCAGGATTACCTTTCATATCATTTTTCTTTTCCTTTAAGATTTATACCCAATCTTACAATACTTTAATACTAAACAAACATTTATTAAAATAATGATTATTTTCTTGAACAATATGTCATATTTTTACTAAAATAAAACTATCCAATAATCAATATTCACATTAACTTAGAAGAAGAACAAAGATGAGAAGTAAAGGATTTACATTAATTGAATTATTAGTTGTTATTGCAATTATTGGAATCCTCGCTGCTATTTTATTGCCCGCATTAGCAAGAGCACGAGAAGCGGCAAGGCGTTCCTCCTGTCAGAACAATTTAAAACAATTTGGTGTTATATTCGAAATGTATGCTAATGAAGCGAAGGGAGAGTATTATCCTCCCATAAAATTATTAGGCTGTTATAATGATTTCGTTTTTGATGCTATTTTTGAACCTACCATGTTGTATCCCGAGTATATGACTGATTTTAATATATGTGTATGCCCTTCTGATTCAGATGCTGAATCTGTTCGCACACGATTTCATGTAGACTATGATATTAATAAGCCCATATTACCCTGCCAATTCGGTAAAGGTAGTTATAATTATTTTGGATGGGCTTTACACCCTGATATACTTTTAAAACCTGGCGTTCCTCTTCCTTCCAGTACAAGCGAACTTCCTCTTGGAGCAGACCCCTATACAGTTATGCTTCAGGCTATTCAATATTTTAAGCCTGAGATGATAGGAATGTTACAACAGGCAGTAAAAATGTATGACACTTCTCTTCCCATTGAAGAGAGAGTAGCAGTAAAATTAGGTGATTTAGGTCCTGTTCCGCGATTAAGAAAAGGTGTTGAACGATTTTTAATTACAGACATCAATAATCCTGCAAACTCATCATTATCTGCAAGTGAACTTCCAGTAATGTGGGATGAGTTTGGTGCTTTTGGAAATTCGGCTCATTTTAACCACCTGCCAGGAGGAGGAAATGTCTTATATCTCGATGGCCATGTGGAATATCTACATTATCCAAGTAAATTCCCAGCAAACTTTTTAGGGGTTATATTAACTCTGGCACAAATATAAAAGTTTCTATTAATAATTTACACAGACAGTTTCTAATGATGAACAAAAGGGATAATGGTTTTCGACAAAAATGATGTATTTTACTATAAGACAAAGTTCAATAAGGTAAAATAATCAGAAAGTTAGACATTTATTTCTATCCGTTTCGCTATATTTTCGCTTATTATATTTGTGATTTCCCTTCATCTTTCTATCTTTTTGATGACCATCACTTTTTTGTTTCTCCTCTTATTCCTATATAATTCTTCTTAAATATCATTTATATAGAGACTTCAATCATTTTGGTTAAAATTTCTGGACATATTTGAAATATTTTTCTTAAAAATACACTTTAAATGGTTAGTAAGATGAAGGAGATTATCATGGAACCGTCGTTGGAAAAGATATTGATTCCTGTAGATTGTCATTATCAAGTCCCTTTACGGGCATGTTCTTTTTTGCTGATTGAAGGAGACCGAGCCAGCTTTGTTGATAACAATACGATATTCGCAGTGCCATACCTACTTAAAGAACTGAAACAGCAGAATATCCCTTTGGAAAATGTAGATTATTTAATTGTTACTCATGTGCACCTTGACCATGCAGGTGGAACCGCAGAGCTATTAAAATATTGTCCCAATGCTCAAGTTATCGCCCATCCAAAAGCAGGACGCCATTTAGCAAATCCACAACGATTAATTGAAGGTGCTCGGTCTGTTTATGGTGAACCTCTGTTCTCACAACTCTATGGTGATATTGAGCCGGTTCCAGAAGATAAAATTAAGACTGTTGCTGATAATGAGGTTATCAGTTGGGGAGGACGAAAACTACAGTTTTTACATTCCTTAGGGCATGCTACCCATCACATTTGTATCTACGATAGCAAAACAAAAGGCATATTTACCGGTGATTCATTTGGGATTGGCCAATCAAATCCAGAAACATTGTTAACCCAATTCATGATTGCAAGCACCGCACCAGCAGATTTTGACCCCCTTGAGGCAGAAAAAACGATTCGAAGAATTTTATCGTTTGAATCAGATTACGTATTCTTACCCCATTACGGAATACATAAAGAGCCAAAACGTAGTGCCAATTTCTTATTACGTTCTCTGGATTCAATGAATGTTCTAATTCAGACCGCCTTAGAAAAAGATATCCCTGATTCTGAATTAATGGATTGGATTTATCCACGAATGTTAGAAATAACCAGAGAGCAAATACGGTGGTGTGGCGTACAAGATGTAGATTCCGCAATGACATGGCTCGGAGATGACCCGAGAATCAATTCAATGGGTTTAATGATCGCAATTCAAAAAAAGAGAGCAGGCAAATAACTGTTTAGGACAGAGTAACTATACCCGTAAAAACCACTTCTTTTTATATAAGAAATAAAGAATAAACCAGGAAACCAGCAATACAACCCATGGCAAAATATGTTGAATCGCAAATGGGGGTAATTTCCCTCCTGTTAACCATAGTATTCCTTCTTCCAGAAATGGTGCTCCCATATAGGCAATGATGGCGTTAGACCCAATAACAACAAACGGGAATGCCCATGCTCTTATATCGCCAATTTCCA
This sequence comes from Candidatus Hydrogenedens sp., assembly GCA_035361075.1. Classification (NCBI taxonomy): domain Bacteria; kingdom Pseudomonadati; phylum Candidatus Hydrogenedentota; class Candidatus Hydrogenedentia; order Candidatus Hydrogenedentales; family Candidatus Hydrogenedentaceae; genus Candidatus Hydrogenedens; species Candidatus Hydrogenedens sp. Next base: position 29,375 of record DAOSBX010000023.1, read on the forward strand.
TCACAACATAAAAAAGAGCCAATAACAAAAATGACCAACCACCAGCCCACAAAACCATCGAACTTGTCCAGATATGTTTGATAATGGGGAAATGAAAAGACCAAAGCCAGCCCACCAAAAGACAAATAATACCGACAACAGTAAGGGTAAAAAATGCTTTCCAACGATTTTGAGAATTATGAATAATATACCCCGCATGCGTCCCTAACATAACAGACGCACTAAACCCCAAACTACTTAATACCCACGTATAATGTGTGCCATCACGAAATCGACCCAAAACAAGTTCATCGATATACATAGCCCAGTTCTGTTCTGGTTGGAGAACACCTACTCCGACACCAGGCAAAGGAATAAACATCATCCATAACCAATATATTACAAGCAAAATCACTGTAACCAATACATGAAAACGGAGAGGAATATATAACAATACAAGAGACGATACAAGATAGCCCACCGCAATGGCTTGTAACGTATTGCTAAAAAAATGCAATTTATTAATGTCAAATGAGAGTAAATGCCCCTGTGCAATCATGCCTAAAATCCATAAAAGTAATATGCGACGTCCAAGACGCAAAAACAACTTCCTTTTATTGCCACTACCAGAAATATATTTTTCCATAGAAAATGGGATAGTAACCCCCGTAATAAAAAGAAAAAGAGGCATAATCATATCCCATGCCGAAAATCCTTCCCATTCAGGATGGGACAATTGATACTGCAACCATGGCGGGACACTACCCAAACATAAAATAATCAAGCTAACTATAACCTCTTTCCCCTGCATAATCCAGAACATATCAAACCCACGCAACGCATCAACGGCAAGCACACGCGGAATAGATACCGCAACTCCAGTTTCATTCATTTTCTTATCTTCATATACATTATTTTTAGAATTGCTATTCATAAAAAGTCCTCTAATATAAATATTATAGTTAAATAAAGATAGGTTTGATTATAACTAAAAATAGAGATTCATTACCTCAAACAGAAAATCCCGCAGATTAATGGGAATTATACAAGAGAATATTAGGAAATATTGTTATTTGTTTTCTCACATAGGACGTAAGCCTGAGGTGCCAGGATTAAATCCATCTTCACTTCCTGGCGCTTGAGAGTAGCCTTCAGAATAGTTAAAAAACTGAATTAATCGTAACAATTCTGCAAGTTCAATTTGCCAGTTTTGCGGATTGTAATCGCTGTGATGAGGTAATCCATCCTTTGACCCCTCCAAACCTGGCGCATAACCATCCTCCGTCCCTTCCTCTATGTGGAAACCTCGGGAGTTAAACAACTGTATTACTCTCAATAGTTCTGTCAACTGAATTTTCCAATCATGATTTGTATCTGCAGAATGCCATATTCGTCCATCTCCAACATTCCCTGTATTCCATTCAAATTCGCAGGAGCGATTGAAAACTATTCGCCATTCAATAAGTCTACCGCTTTTACCACTTACCCAATCAAATATAACCAATTTCCATGTGCCCATCCCGTTCTTGCCGATTAGAGGTGATAGCGGTTGGAATGGCTTAAATCGCCCTGTAAACGGAGGTGTCCCTTCACTTATGGAGTGTTCAGCCGAGTCGTCAAAAATCACTTTTTCATAAGCACTATTTAATGAGCCACCTACGCGGGATGCAAGGTATATTCTATCTCCTTGTGGTGATTCTAACCAGATAGTTAATTGATCCAACGACTCATGAATAACATAAATTCCAATTTCAATATCTTCAATTATAAAATTCTTATCAACATAAATATGTGATATAGTCTTTTCTGCATCCCTGATTGTCTGAGGCGTATCAAAAGGATAAAATTGTATACATTCAATTTCCCCTTCTTCAACAGTTCCTTCCCCTTCTATGCTCCCTTCAGAGATTCCTTCTCCTTCATTTGTATTTGTGCCTTCGGAACTTCCCTCGGCTGTCCCTTCATTATCTCCTTCATTACCTCCTTCTATAACCCCTTCCAGGTTCCCCTCCACTATTCCTTCACCTTCTATGCATGGAGGACAACCACCTCCATCATAAGTTATTTGTGGATTTAAAGCATTTGTAATAAAAATGTCTGCCCCATTAATTTCTGTGGCAACAGCATTATATTCCCCTAAATTACAAATTCCATCTAAGTCTGCATCTCCATTATAAGCCAGAAATCTTTCTGAAGAACGGTCAAAAGCATTTATATCAGGAACAGGAATCGGAATAGACGAGTTTTCAAGTTCATCGGTAATAATCCGTATTGTTGCTTCCTCACCTAACGTCATAAGTCCTGCGATAGCCAGAACCGCAATATCACGGGGAATGATGAGGAATAAAACAGGCTGAACCGATTGCACCTCATCCGCCCATTCTTCTGTTAGTAGCAGGTTGGTCTCGTATGCAGAACGGACACAACAATGATTAGGAAGAAATGGATTTCCAAGTACTGCATCAACAAGTTTCGCATGGGTGCGGTCAATAATGCCATTACCATCTAAATCTGAAATTTCAGGGTCTTTATTGACCAGTGGATTCTGATAAATAGACACCAAAGCAGACTCAAAGTCAGACATGATAGGCTCTGTATTCCCACAAACTATAGAACAGGGTTCTATAGCACAAGGATTAATAGGCTCTCCTTCCTCTGCCCCTTCTACGACTCCTTCTCCCTCAACTGTTCCTTCGTTTATTCCTTCAACAATTCCTTCTCCTTCTACAAATCCTTCAATAATTCCTTCTTCTTCACCTTCACCCTCCAATTCGATACATTGCTCGGGTGAAGGATACCAATCTGAACGAGTTACTCCTTGTAAATAACAGCAACGACTACGCAAACGGAAACATTGATATTCCTCCAAGTTAGAATAACCATCTCCATCTGGGTCTGCATTATAAGCAAGGATATGAGGTAATCGGGTATAATTCGACAAATCGGGGATATGCACACCGAGGTCAATCCCCTGTGCGTTTACAGCTGTTGATATCGCCTTGATAGGGACAGATACAGAATTATCATCTCCTAACAACATATACCCTGCTAATACTTTGTGTAATTCTGGTGCTAATATATTAATAAGACCAGAAGCCCCACCTAAATCACTATACATTTGCGATACATTACGGTTCCAGCCGTTACATACGTGTTGCGATATAGGATTTAATTCAGAACGCGTCATGTAGAAATTGATTAAGGCAAATTCATCGCTATCCAATATCCCATTAGGAAATATTAATAATGCCTGTTCATCATATCCTCCATTAATATCTGTGCTTCCTGGGTCAAACGAATACCCTCCTAATTGCGATTCAAAGCCCAGTTCCCGTATCCGCTTTTGCAATGTTCGCATTAGTGAATCGAAATCGACAGGTTCACAGATGGGCTGATTCGGTTCGCACAATCCTGGGCAACGGTCTACATTAAATCCGCCCGCAGGTGTCTTTGCTTGATAAACATACTCCTCTCGCGTACCTCCTTTGCCAATTACATAGTTATACTCTATTTTATTGGATAACTGGTCACTATCAGGGTCTCCACCAGGACCACACGACTCTTCACCATCTACAGGAGGCATCTTAAATGAATAGTAAAACCCCGATAAACCTAACGTCTTTGTAATTTTATCCGCAAGGCTCTGACTAATAGTCATAAGAACTGCCAATACATGCTCATAATCGCGAATAATTGAATACGTGGAATCATTCCTCAATCGGTAAAGATTTCCCGTATACTTTTGCCTCGCAGGATAATTCAGGTAATACGTAGTATCACATAAAACATCCGCCAGCAGAGCAGATTCCCAACTATCTTTCATCCCGTTTCCATCCCAATCCCCATTAGCCCATGAACCTAATTCAGGGAACAGTGAATATAAAGCCTGCCCTTCCAAATCAACAATAGATATTAATGGGCATTGTGTCGGTTCCTCACCATTATTTGACTCTACACCATCGCAACCTCCACCATTATCACGGACGGACGGATTTAAAGCATGTGCAACAAAGGAAGCCAACCCTGCCAAGTCATGGGAGACCGCGTTGTACTCAGATAGATTACATACGCCATCATCATCCGCATCACCTGTAGCACCTAACACCGTAGATGCACTTGTATTAAAATCCGCCACATTTACATTAATGCGGTCTTCCGTATTTAAATATGCATTGGCACCATCAAATATCGCTTTAACCACAGCAAGGCTTGAAGGCTCTCCTAATGTCAATAATCCTGTTAAGGCTTTTTCTACTTTCCCTAAATCCACCACCAATCCAATGCCTTGTTCAACTGGCAAATTCCAATACTTCCGTGATAATCCGTCCCATAATCGATTTAGATACACTTTAATAGCAATATTATTATGAATATAAGCACTGGCAACAATATCATAGTGGAGTGTGGTCTGACAGGCTAATATTAAATCTTCAAGTAGAGCCTGTGCATAATCAATTATCTGATTGCCATCCAGATCTGTAGTATAGGGGTCTTTACATACAAGACATATAGGAGACATGAAGGGAATATTAATACGAAGTTCATATAAATACTTTAACGATTCAGCAAATTCAGATTTAATTCCCTCTGGACATTTCGGATTAAGCACGGCTATTATATAATTCTCACGAACTGCAAAAGGTAAGCCAGCATCCATAACTTCCTGATATTCCTGTCGATTACTAAGCCCATCTAAATCAATATCAGTATTAGGATTAAAAGGTTCGATCCATATCCCGAAACGATTGATAACAAAAGGTATATAAGGCTTGGTTAAAACAGCACTCAATCCATTTTTAACTGCAGAACACATGGAAGAATCCAATAATAAAAGAGCAGTAACCAGATGTTCTACAGGTTGGAGCAAACTGGCATAAGCTGGTTCAGAACGGATACCCCTCAAAGTGGTGTTATATGCATTTAACAATTCTGAATAAAGGGGATGAGTAGGATTACAATATACTTCTGCTAAGGGACCTACTTCCCATGCATCTAACATGCCATTGTTATCAATATCCCCAAATTCCCAGAATACACCCAAATAAGGATACAAAGCCCTTCCCTGTTCATCTAAAATAGGCAACAAAGGACAATTATTAGGGATATCGCCTCCTCCACCAACTCCTGTTCCAATTGTATAATATTCGCCATAAATAAATGTTCCATCTGCCATCCCTGCCAAAGGATTCCAAACATTGTCATATATCGTATCGTTGTCTATCAGGTCAATACTCAAAGAACCATTTCCCGAAGGTGTTGAAACAAATACAGTATACAAATCACCCCCTCCTTCTACACGGAGAATTTCCGCCCCATGAACATCTCCACGAACATCCAATCGAAAATCACCTGTATCTACTCCGCGAACCGATTCTGAAAACTTCACTTGAAATGCAACTGTATCACCAGATGGAGGATTATCCGAGACTATCTGAATAGCATCTACAAAAGGAGGGTCTGAATCTTTTAGCCATGCACCATAAACCTGAGCCACAGCATTCTCCATAAGATAAATATAACCCTGTGCATTCAAATGAATAGGATCCAACTCGTTTTTATTATTGGCTCCCATTGCTTGACGAGGACTAAACAAATCCCTATAACCCGCTGGAAAATTTCCATATCCTTCATTGGGACCCTGAGGCAAAACGGAATAATTTTGCCCTATTCCTAAACTTGGAATTCCCATCCTCGCCTGCATAGTCCCAAAACTATGAATATAGGCAACACGGTCCATACTCAATGCAAGGTCCTTCTTGCGTCGTTCTAATTCTATAAACACATCATTCACATGACGCTGATACTCACCCACCTGCTGGATAGTTGTCCAACCTAACCATGGATACTGAGGGTTAAACACGATAACAGGCACTTCCCAAAGCCATAATGCTAATTGAGTTGGCTGTTCCACACTCGCAACATAAATAGTTATATCAAAGGGATTATAGGGATTCGTATATGTTCCCCATGTATAGCCTTCGGATATATTCAAATAATCGTATCCACAAATAGCAACACGGACATTGGGTCGCACACTTAAACAGTGTTGAATAACGTTCCTTAAATGTTGAATAGCGGTGTCAATTACAGCATTCGTTTGTTCCCATGAATAGTGATATTTCCAGCCAACATTAATATCATTTCCACCCAAACTAATATGAACAATATCAATCGTAGGATATTCGTTTAACTTCTGAGTTATCTCCGCTTTTAAATTGTCCGTGTCCCAATCTCCAGCCGTTGCTCCATGTAAAGCAATGTCGCCAACCTCAATATACCTTCCCCCTAATTGCTGTACCATCTCTGGGCGGAGTAAGACCGAACGCAATGCTGGCGGATCCTGCAATGCCCAGGGATAATACGTCCAACTATCACCTACATATAATATTCGGGGAATGTCTGAAAAACATAAACAAGGGAATAGGAACAATAGAAATATTAAAATTGCATTCCTTCGCGCCATTTCTACCTCTTTAAGTTTACTATTTTCTTTTATATAAATTATAGCATATATCTAAAATATGTCACCAAAAAAAACCTTCATTTTATAACTTGACTGCTGGTATGTTTTATTTCGTTTTACTACAATGACAATATAGTAGTGAAAAATAAAAAAACTGAAAATTAAAACGTTTTATAAGATTTAAATGATTAATAAAAGTCAAATTTTAGTTGACAACTGATTATTTTTGTGATAATATACAAGTTATCGTATACTATATATTGTATAGCATAAGGACTTGTTTATGTTTTACCAAAAAAATACGTTCACGAAGAAAATGGTATGCACAATCGTTTTTGCACTTATCAGTGCTGTTATATTTTTAACGGTTATACAGGATTATTCATACGTTATAGAGAGAACAAAAAGGGTTACCTCTTCAGAAAATCCTTTAATTTCAATAAATCAACCTTTCCTCCAACGTTTTGTTAACATATTAAGAGTATTTTTTGGTCCTGCAATCCATGCTATCTATATTATTCCCTTCCTCTGGTTAATTGTGTTATGGGGGTCGACACGAAGCTTTTCTATAATTCAGAGTGTTACAGGACTTTTTATTTTACTTTTAGGTTTAGTTAGTTTTATTCAGGCTTATTTCTACTACCAAACGGGTAGTTATCATTCTGACGGGGCTATCGGGGTAGTGATTAACGACATATTAAAGTATTTTGGGTTAATCCCAAGTTTAGTTGTTTCATTTATGTTGGTATTAGCAGGTATATTTTTATCATTGGATTGGTTTGCCTTATGGATTGTTTTTTCGGCTGTACAATTAGTTACTGCCATATTTAAATTCAATGCATTTGCTGTTTGTAAGATAAACGATGTATTTAAGAAAAGAAGCAAAGCAAAACAAATTGATACTACAACAGATACTTCATCTTTACAATTGACTCTCCCTTGGCAACATGAAGAAACAAAAAATAGAGAAAAATCTCTTCTCCCAGAAGTGCCAATCTTGGATGTTTCAGAGAATCCATCCTGTGATGTAATTGATTTTTCTAAGACGAAGTTATCTTCATCTGATACACAAGAACATTTGCAGGAAACTCGTGTGGCTGTGAATGAGACCCCATCCTTTACAGAGAATAAAAGACTATCGGTTTCGCCACTTCAGGATGAAAAAAAAGAAGTTCTATTGCCATTCAATACGGGCGTACCTAATGAACCTATACGTCCAGTTCGTCCTTCAGAACCAAAAAAGGAAGTTTCTCCGAGCAAAGCACCACAAAAAGATTATCCTAAAAAATATACTAAACCGCCGTTAAGTCTATTGGATGAGCCTATTCCATTACAGATTCCAGATTACAACGACCAGATTCAAGAACGAGCCAGAAAACTTATAGACACATTAGAGCGGTTTGGCGTAAAGGCTCGTGTTACAGGGATTACACGTGGACCCACAATCACCCGATTTGAATTAGAGCCGGAGCCCGGAGTTCGTGTTACCCTTTTCTCATCCCATGCAGATGATATTACTCTCTCATTAAAAGCAGACCGAGTTCGTGTTGAAGCCCCTATCCCTGGGAAAGGCAAAGTTGGTATTGAGGTGCCAAATCTGGTTCGCGAACAAGTTTTGCTCCGTGAATTGTTGGAAAGTCCAGCAATACATAAACATCAGGGAAGATTAAAATTACCATTAGGGAAAGATATCGCAGGAGAAGTGAAAGTTGTTGACCTTACACAAATGCCACATCTTCTTATTGCAGGAGCGACTGGTTCAGGGAAAACAGTTTTTGTAAAGGCACTTTTAGCAAGCCTATTATTTCAATACACTCCTGAAGAACTAAGATTAGTATTAATCGACCCAAAGATGGTGGAATTCTCAATATTTAATGATATCCCGCATCTATTGGAACCTGTGGTAACTGATGCGAAAAAAGCAGGCGAAGCCCTTGAAATACTTGTTAAAGAGATGGAACGAAGATACAATTTATTTGCTAACACCAATACCCGAAACCTTGAAATCTATAATCAAAATATAGATAAGGGGCAATTAGAATTATTCAAGAAAAATCAAGATGACTTGTTTGATAATGATAAGGAAGATGAAGAACCCCGTAAACTCCCACATATTGTTTGTATTATTGATGAATTAGCTGATTTGATGATGTTACAGCGTGCTGCAGTGGAAAGTGCAATTGCTCGTCTGTCTCAATTAGCACGTGCAGTAGGAATACATCTTATTGTGGCTACACAACGCCCCTCTGTGGATGTTATTACAGGTGTGATTAAAGCAAATTTTCCCGCCCGAATCTCTTTTCAAGTTTCATCACGAGTTGACTCCCGTTGCATTTTAGATACTATCGGAGCAGAAAAGTTGATTGGACATGGGGATATGTTATACCATAATGCTGGGTTACCGAAACCTATGCGGATTCAGGGTGCATTTGTAAGCGATGAAGAAATAGAATCCTTAGTAAATTATTTGAAATCACAGGCACCACCGCAGTATCTTAATAGCATTGGTTCCGGTAATCGGATAAGAAAAGAAAATGACTTTGATATGGACGGCGAAGACCCATTATTTGAAGAAGCGGTCCGAGTCGTTCGTGAGACAAAACAAGCGTCAGTGTCACTGCTTCAGCGAAGGCTGAGGATTGGATATGCACGTGCTGGTCATCTAATCGACTTGATGGAACAGCGTGGAATTGTAGGTCCACATCGCGGGAGCAAACCACGAGAAATAATCGGGTTTTCTCCCACAGATGGAAATGAGATAATAGATAATGAAAATTATTATAATGAAGATGATGACGATGGAAATGGTGTGTTAGTATAAACTCTTCCGATGAGGAAGTCGGAATATGGAAAAATTAAAAAACAAATTTGGGCTGAAATTAAAGGAACGTCGGGAAACATTAGGCTTGACGGTTCAACAGGTCTTTGAACAGACCCGCGTTCCTATCCAATATATCGTTGCATTTGAAGAACAAAATTTTAATGTACTAACTCGTAATCCTAATGTCCGAGCATTTTTAGAATCCTATTGCCATTATTTAAATATTGACCCACGTCCTTATTATGATGTTTATCTCGAATGGCTCAGGATGCAACGCTCTACAGATGCTCCTTCGAAAACCGCGGGTAAAAATGTAATATCTCGCGAAGAACCTATTATTTTACCTTCATGGTTGGAACCTGTTATTACATGGAGCATTGTTTTATCTGTATTGATTTTATCATGGTTCGTATACAATTTCTTTACACAATCAATACGTGAAGCACCATCAACCAAAGCGAATGCAAGTACCGTTGAGGCTCCCGCTATCCATTTTGAAGAAGATTTTTAAATTTTTATTAAAATTATGTGTGAGAAACCGACAGTGCTATGAACATAAATTTACCAAATCAGCTTTCCATTGCCCGTTGTTTCCTTGCTATTGTATTTGTAGTTTTCATGTCCTTTACTCATTGGATTAGCTTCTCCTTAGCCTATGTAACATTTACCTGTGCAGCTATCACGGACTACTGGGATGGAAAAATTGCCCGACAGACAAAGAGCGTTACAAAATTTGGACAATTGATAGACCCTGTTGCTGACAAGGTGCTCATGGTTGCTGCGTTTATTATGATGATGAAACTGGAAGAACTAAAAATTCCCGGATGGTGTGTTGTCGTTATTCTTGCAAGAGAATTTTTAGTGACTGGTATTCGTGCTCTTGCCGCAGCAGATGGAAATATTATTCCCGCAGACCCATGGGGCAAATTAAAAACAGTATTACAAATGGTATATGTTTTTGTGTTTCTACTTCTGGCAACTACTCGGAGGTTCCTTTTAGATGTGCCCTTACCATGTATCCCAGAAGATATGATACAATGGGGTGACCCATGGTTGGCACAGGCCTCCTTAATTGCTATTATTTTCGTTTCTTTTTATACCCTTTATTCTGGATTTGAACTGATATGGAAGAACTGGCAAAGTCTTCGATTAGATTAAATAATAAAGACACAACCTATGAAAACGGTAATAATACAGCCATGTCCCGAGCTATCATCGATTTAGATGCCTATCGCCATAACGTGCAGGTAGTGCGGAACCTTGTAGGTTCCCATGTCCATATAATCGCAGTTGTCAAAGCAAATGCTTATGGACATGGTGTCATTCCGATTGCAAAATGTGCTGAAGCGTGGGGTGTCAATATGTTAGCAGTAGCTAACATAGAAGAAGGAATTAAGTTGCGTGAAAATGGTATAAAGATACCTATCCTCGTTCTACTCCAACCCTATGAAGATGAGTTGTCTGCCATTATTGACTATCAGTTAACACAATTAATTTCTGAAGCCGATATTTTGAAAAAAATATCAGAGTTGGCAGTTCGAGCGAGAGTTACGGTTCCTGTTCATTGTAAAATTGATACAGGCATGGGACGACAGGGATTTAATATAGACACGGCAATAACAGAAATAAGAAAAGTAGTTCATCTGCCTCACATCGATTTGGAAGGAATTGCCACGCATTTCCCTTGTGCTGATGAAGAAAATGATGCCTTTACCATCAATCAGATTCGTATCTTCTCCAAACTCCTAAATGAATTTGAAAATAACGGTATTCCTTATGAATTTGCTCATGCTGCAAATTCGCCTGCAATAATAAATTATCCAAAAAGTCATTTTGATGCAGTTCGCCCAGGACTAATGACATACGGTATCTGGCCAACAAAAAAAATCAAGGACAAAGATATATTAAAACCAATTCTTCGTTGGGAAACACGAGTAATTCAAGTACGGACATTGAATGCAGGCAATACCATTGGCTATGGTAGAACCTTTACCGCTACACATGATATGGATGTCGCAATCTTACCTGTGGGCTACGCAGATGGGTTCCGTTCTCAATTATCAAATGGTGGAGAAGTGCTTATACATGGGTGCCGATGTCCCGTACGTGGAAATGTTTCTATGGACCAGATTGTTGTTGAATTAAAAACACCTCGAACGGTAAAACGAGGAGATACCGCAACTCTGATTGGTAAAGATGGCAACGAAGAAATTACCGTAGAAGAATTCGCAACACGTGCAGGAACGATTACATACGATGTTCTTACAGGCATTGGAAATCGGGTCCACCGTATTTACATCAATGAAGAGCGCCCTTCCCATTCATAGAAAGAGAACCGATGACGTATCATTACTACATCGATGGTTATAATTTACTCCATGTCCTACATCAGCACAAGAAAACGAAATACAATGACCTTGAACAGGAACGAGAAAAATTAATACATCTTCTACAAGAATTTTCAGCCATATCTGGAAGTAAAATTACAGTAGTCTTTGATGGTGCTTCCCATGAACAGCAAAATCTAACACATAGCAAAAACTCAAAAACCATTGCCTCTGTTCAGATTTTATTTTCGCCACGGGGCTCCGATGCAGATAGCGTAATAGAACATTATGTTTATAGAGAAACAGAAAAAGAGAATACTTTTGTTGTCTCGTGCGACCATACACTAAGAGAAACCTGCATCGGAATGGGAGTTTATGTAATGCGTCCCGAACGGTTCCTAAAATATTTTAGTCAGATACAACACTCTATTACTATCCAACATAAATATACACCACCACCCCCTCCTATTGATACACCACTTCGTGAAAAATTACTGCCCTTTCTTACAAAAATCCAGAATAAAGATAAGTGAGAGATTATAAATTCAGTAAGAATATTACTATTCTTTATCATTTCTATTCATCGGAAAACCAAAACTAATTGAGAACCCTTCAAGCACAGCAGTGAATGTCGCTCTGGGATTAAGGAATTTTAGTAGGGGTGGTTGAGCCAATGGCTTTTGTTCCTTGATGGTAATGTAACATAGTCCAGCACATATAAGACACAACACCCCACTTGTTATAAAGCAAAATTGAAATCCGTGCCAGTCCCATCGTCGTATAATTTGCCCTGCAAGTACTGGCGTTATCCCTAATGATAATCCAGAGGTAACTGCCCAAAGATTTGTATATGGTATACGTAATTTCTCTGGAACCATGTTCAGCATAGCCCGATGAATAGAAGTCCAGAATGCTGCAGAAAACACTGTTATCAATACAACCAACACAGGAACTAAATAATATACCCAAGGATACCGAGGGATAAACTCAATAAAAGGCAATACCAATAGAGCATGGCAAAGTAATGCACGGAGAATAGCAGGTGAACTGCCATACGAATCTGAATACCTACCCCATGCAGGGGCGGTAAGCATAATAAACAAACTACCCGCAGAATTTATTATAAGGATATTCTTTTCAGATAACTTTAGGATATCTCTAAGATATAGCACAATAACAGAGCCGAACCAATTCGTTGCACTTAACGAAAAGAAAGCAGGGATAAGAAACAACAAATATGTTTTATCTTTCAATACATAGGTATAAGGCATATAAAAATCACGCATTTGAATGGATATTTTTTGTCCCATCCCACCAGGTACCCGAGCCATCCAAAACAGGCTTAGTAAGCCACCGAATATCCCAACAGCGTAAATAACCAGAAATTGATTTACATTCGGATTTTTCCCTAAAAAAAACCCTTGTGATAATAAAATCCCAACATTCACTAATTGAACCGTGCCCGCCTCAGCACTAAAATATAGTCCTCGTTGCTCATAAGGGATAACCTCATGTAACCACGGCAACCAGCCACCAGAACCAAATGCACGTGCTAAACAAAAACCTAAGGTAAGAGTAATAAGTAATGTCCAGCCTGCTTGATTCCCATAGTGAGCAATAACAAATGGCATAGCGAAAATCGGCAACATAATCAAATTGCGGATAAGCCATGTATATAACATCAGATTTTTAGGTCCTACCCGTGTGACTAAGGGCACCATAAATATAGTGAGTATAGTTGTAAACGGCATGAACGATATAAGCAAGCCAACTTTATCTGCTGGCATACCAATTGTGCGTGCAAAAAGTACCATAGCAGGACCTACAATACATTGCCAAGATATAACATTAAATGCAGTAAATGCCAGATATTTACGAGGTGCAGTATGTAGTTCTGTTACAGCACGAATTAAAGGAAATCTTCGAAGAAACGGCGATAGAAACATAGGTTAAGACATACCTGAAAAGGTATCTAATATATATTCAAACTGTTCATCTGTAATATCACGATGAAACACAATCCGTATACAATCCTTGCGGACAGCATTCACAAAAATACCCTTTTCATAAAGTGTTTGTCGAAATACCATCGCATCGGGCACTTTCATAAACAGGATATTCGTCGGTGAAGGCAGAGGAAATACATAACCTTTACGTTCAAGAGTATTACGGAAGATAAGTGCTCGTTCATGATCCTTGTATAAATCGTCAATATGATGTTTCAAAGCATATAAACCCGCAGAGGCAATAACACCCGCCTGACGCATACCTCCGCCAAGTAACTTTCTAAACTTCCGTGCCTTCATAATTAATTCTTTTGTCCCGCATAAAACAGAGCCCGCTGGAGCACCTAACCCCTTAGATAAACAGAAGTTTATCATGTCACATGGTTCAGCAAGAAATTTCACTTCAATATTGCATGCAATACCAGCGTTGAATATTCGAGCCCCATCACAATGTAATTTCATTCCTAATTGACGACATATATTACCAATAGCAGATACCTCTTCATAATCGTAATATACACCTCCACCACGGTTAACCGTGTTCTCAATTGATACCAGGGTTGTCGGTGCTCGATGGATGTCTGTCCCCGAATTAAAGCGAGCAAGAATATCATCCACACTAATTTTCCCCAACGGATTGGGGACAGATAAAGGAAGCAAATTTGCTATACGAGCGATACCACCTACTTCATAATGCATAGTGTGTGCTTGTTCCGCAACAATAACAGAATCTCCAGGATTAGTTAATGTTAAAAATGCAATAAGATTTGACATAGTTCCCGTCGGGGTAAATAAAGCAGATTCCTTGCCCATCAACTCTGCTGAATAGGATTCCAACTCATTTACTGTCGGGTCTTCTCCATAAACATCATCACCAACCTCCGCATTGGCCATTACATCACGCATCTCTGGCGAAGGTTGCGTAACCGTATCACTCCGTAAATCAACCAACATAAAACACTCCTGAATATAAATACCGTAAATAATATTCTGACAATTATAAATGAAGATAAACAAAAATTTCATAAGAAAGAAAAAACATAACATCCCGCACAAAAAATAAAATGTACAAATCAATACAATTAGAATAAGCACAATAATGAATGATTAAACAGCCAAAAAAATTTTTCTAAACATCAAAATTCATTATCGATATTTTCAAATATTTTATCAATTTCTTTTTGTATCTTCATTGTTTCATTTAATATGCCTGCTATATTGCAAAAATGCTTAATATCTTTGAGCTGAAGTTTTTGGCCTTTGCGGTCTTGTAACCATTTGTATAATACTTGATATCCACCGATATTATATTCCCAAACCTCATCTTTTACACCCTCAAAAAATTGTCTATCATTAATATATATTTTCTTGTTTTTATACTCTACTTTTTCTATTGTGCTATTCCCCTCACCTTGGAATTGCAGTTGAATAGAAGTGATTATCTTTTTGCATAGATGGAGCTGTGTTAATTGTTCTCCTTGTTTCGCTATTTTTGTGAACAAACTAAACGTTTTTGTAAAAGGTATCCGAGGAAAATCAGATTTAAGAAATTCTCTATATTTTGATCGATATATGTTTGAATATAAAACTGCATAGACATAGTAAAAAATGTCTTCTGGGGTAGGGGTCTTTTTGTACAACGTCTTCAATTTTTCTACTATATTCTCATCGATGTTCGGTTTTTTCACTGAATAGTTTTCTTCTGGCTCAAAAAGTAACCATGTCATCCCTAATGAAGAAATGCCTCTTCTTTTTTGTTTATTACGGGTTCCCTTTTCGTCATAGATGTATAACGGGAAAAGGTAATTAATATCTAATGCTGAAATTGCTGTCGCACCAGAAATAATCGTATCTGTAACAAAGGCAAAATTCCATAATTGAGAACTTCGAGACCGTCGGATAGAAATTAACCCTAAATTTCCATTCAACATATTTCTCATTACTTTGGGTCGAGGCCTACAATGAAACCCCCGTGATTTTCCTGTGTAATATGTATATCGAACGTCAAACGGACGGTAGAGAATAGGAACTATTTTCTCCTTACTCAAACCGCTCTCGATGAGGTCTTTTTGTGCCAGTTCGATTTTCCAATCGCGGGCGTCTTTGCCAAGGCTAAATACGCTCCTTGCTGTTTCTATGTCGAGTTTTGCAAAATGAAGCACTGTATTCCACATGTCTTCCTTAGACCATTTAATTGTTAGATGGTCTCTCGCTGTAATGATCCCCACACTATTTACAGGAAATATATCGGTTATTTTTGTAAAATTCTCGTATTTCTTAAAATACTTTTCGTCTCGTGGGATGAATAAATAATTTTCTTTTTTAGGATGTAGTATTTTCCATTTTGTTTTGTTTAATGAATGGTTGTTCAACCATTCATATTTATATTCTCTTATTCCCCAAATTTCAGAATGGTAAACCTTTTTGTTCAGACCCCGTTTCCTAACAAATATGCCTATAGCCACACCTTGCTGTATATCAAATACATTTTCATCCTTACCTCCGTCCGGACATATTTCTTTCTTTTTGCTGTTCCCATGTAAATCAAGAATATATACCTCATCAAAACTATCCATTAACGACTTTCTCATACCCCGGAAGGTTGGGTTATCAATATAACTATGATTCGTAATAAATGCAAGGATACCTTCCCCAGACTGTTCAATTTTCCATTGTGCAAACCGAATAAATTTTACGTAATCATCCTGTAACCATTTTGGGTTTTTTTCACCCAGAGGTTTTCCATTTATTTGATAGTAAATTTTTATTTCTTGGCTTATCCACTCTCCTTTGTTGACGGAATGTCCAGAATAAGGCGGGTTCCCTAAAATAACCAGTATCGGCGTTGTCTTTTTTACTTCATTGGCAAGGCTTGCCTCTTTGCTCAATGAAGATATGTAAGGCAAACTTGTTTGTTCTATGGGCTCCATTTCGAGCGTGTTCGTAAGATAAAACTTGAATCGGTCATTATCATGAAGTTTGTACCCCATCTCCTCCAACAGAAAAGAAATTTTAAGATGCCCAATAGCGTATGGTGCCATCATAATTTCAAAGGCATAGAAAGAATTCAAAATATGCTCTTTTATGAATTGTTCTTTACTACCCGAGCCATATTTATTGGTAAAGTTATTAATAGCAAGGTTAGCAGCTACTGCTAAAAATGTAAGCGTTCCTGCCGAGGGGTCTAATATAGTTACATCTTCCGATGCAATACCATCTTTTTTGCCAAAATGAGATTTTAATATCTCGTCTACTGACTTAACGATATAATGAACTATTGGTTCAGGTGTATAATAAACCCCTCTTTTTTCTCTTGTCTCGGGTTCATATTCACTAAGAAATGTTTCATAGAAATGAACGATTGGGTCACTCCCTTTATTTTGATGAAAATACTCATCGAGTATTCTGAAAACATTCGATTCTGCAAGAACATCAGATATGTCGTCAACTATCCACTCCATTTGAGCCGGGATATCACCCATTGAAATATATCTGAATATTTCACGTAAAATACCAATTGTTTTAGGTATTTGGTCATATGCAAGTTTTCGATTAAATCCATTTTCAGACCTTGTTCTTGCAGCGAATAAACCATATACTATCGTTTGACTATAGAGGTCTGCAAAATCGATTTGGTTTAAATCGTTAATCAAGAACTTCTTAAAAACATCGTAAAACTCGTATAACCTCTCATTCCTCTCTTCAGGCGATTTCCTTAATTCTTCATATACAATTTCTTTCAAAAACTGCGTCCGTTTTGCTAATTCTGTGGCTAAATCCTTTGCTTTATATGTTTGTGGGATAGAAAAAGATAGGAATTTATTTAGCATTTCATAAAATCGTTTTTCCTCTTTAATTCCTGGAGAGAATGTAAAATCAACGTGATAAGGAAATGGTTCTGCAATCTGAACCATATCGATTAATTCCCCATTTCTATATAACCTAAATTCGGTAAAATTAGTTAATATCAAATTTGGAAAAACATGTCTATATCTTGTTAACTGCTCTGTCTTCTCTATTCGTGTTAGGTCTGTCTCTATAATATTTTTTGCCTCAATATAACCAATTATTCTTTGTTTGCCATCCCAAACTCTGAAATCCGGACATCCTGCTTCTGTCCTCTTCGGAAGTTGTGTAATGGAAACGCACCTATGAATTGAATTTGTATAGTTTTCTAACAAACTTGATAGCGCCGGATAGAAACTCTCTTCCGTAGCATCTCCCCTATGATAAATATTAAAAATCCCTTTTATATAGTTTTTTATCATTATATTGATACGTGGTTATTACAATTATAGAAGTTTTGTTTTATCTTATAATTAAACTCTAAAAAAAATCAAATCCATTTATCCATTTGTCTAATTTTTTTTATAACTTATAACAGTCACGTTTTTTTTGTTTATACAGTTAGATTATGAGGGATTATTAACAAAAATTGTCCACAAATCCATAAATAAACTATAAATAAGCACAATTTATATCTTTACATAAAACTATAAATTTGATTATTATTTATAAAAGGATTTTTATAGACCCGATAATTCTATAGTTCTTTATGTGAAATACTTAAACGACATGTTAAAAAACAAACGAAATTATGTCCTTATATTAATTGGCATCTGGACTTTTTTTGCAATTCTGTTTTTACGTACAGCGTGGCTGTGTGATGATGCATATATTAGTTTCAGGACAATTGATAACTTTGTTAATGGCTATGGGCTATGTTGGAATGTTAACGAACGAGTTCAGGCGTACACACATCCCTTATGGCTATTTCTTCACATACCCTTTTATTTCCTCACAAAGGAAATGTTCCTCACTCCAATTTTTATTTCTTTTACAGTTTCAATGTTGACCATCATTTTTGTTACTCTTTTTGTCGCCCAGAACACTGCACAAGTTTTAATTATGGCAAGCATATTAGGTTTTTCAAGAGCATTTATTGACTTCTCTTCTTCTGGTTTAGAAAATCCAATGAGTCATTTATTGTTGGTTCTTTTCCTTGCTTTGTTTCTTAGACAGAAGTTTACCTTACAAAACCTCTTTGTTTTGTCCCTTATCTCTTGTCTTGCAACATTAAATCGTCAAGATTGCATCTTAGTATATATCCCTTTTTTAATGTATTCATGGTGGAATACCGACAATAAAAAGTTAGGATTGTTTATCATCAGTACAGGTTTTATCCCCTTATTCATTTGGGAAATATTTTCTTTTATATACTATGGTTTCCCTTTCCCTAACACCGCCTATGCAAAATTAGGGGCTGGAATAGCAAGAGTTGATTTACTCCTTCAAGGACTACGATATTATGTATGGACGTATCGTCAAGACAGCATCACTTCTATAGTTTTATTTCTTGGTTTCATGATTCCTTTTTTCCGCAGACAAAAAGAATTATCACCATATATTTTAGGACTCTTACTCTACTGTATATATATTTTGTGGATAGGTGGCGATTTTATGGGTGGACGTTTCTTTACGCTTCCACTCCTTTTAGCAACCATTATAATTATTCGTTATTCACGGTTAGACCGTATAAAATATGGCATTCCTGCCTCGGCTATTTTTGTAATTTCAAGCATACTACAGCCTTATACTCCTATCCTTACCGGTGCCGATTTTAGTAAAGGAGGTTTCATCTCTGTTAATGGGATTACTACAGAGCGAAAATATTATTATGGTTGGTCAAGTCTTCTAAATTGGAAACCAGGAAAACCTATGCCATCATTTAGCTGGGCTAATGAAGGTAGGAAAAATAGACAAAAAAATCAAAAGATGACAAAAGTTTATGGATGCATCGGGTTTCGAAGTTTTTTTTCAGGTCCACTTGTTCATATTATAGATTATCATGGACTTTCCGACCCCCTATTGGCACGAATCCCTGCTCTTTATCACCCCAAAATAGCAATAGGACATTTCAAACGTTATATCCCTGAAGGCTATGTCGACTCCGCTGGAAATGACCACTATAATTTACAAGATGAAAACTTGGAACAATATTATAGATACATACGAATTATCACACGAGACCCAATATGGTCATGGGAGCGATTTAAAGTAATATTAAAAATGAACCTCGGATATTATTCCTATTTAATAGATAATGATAGGTACCAATTTGCCGACACAAAATTAAAACTCTATGACGAATGGCAAGAAGAAATAGAGAAATTACCTGCCAATCGCGGGATTTTAATTCCAGAAAGGGGTCTGGAAATTAGGTTCAGCGAAGTTCAACATAATCAATGGATTGACATGCAATTGAAACGATGGGAAAAGTACCACATCTTATTTTTTAACGGAAAAGAATACATATCACGGATTGTTTTAGAACCATTATATACAGACGCTCTATTCCCAAATCAGACCATCAAAATACCAAAAAACATTAGTAAAAAAGGATTTGATAAAATCCGTATCTTTGTACACCCTGGCGAGAAATATCATAAAATATTGGAATCAGAGATAAGAACCATTAGCCTATCGCCCACATGATTCGCAATGCTTATAATTTAGTATAATCCGATAGAAATATTTATAGACAAATATAACGATTAAAAAGAAGGCATAGTAATTAATTCATGCAAACTGAAAATAAAAAATCATTAGTCACTGCGATTATATTATACATCGTTATACTTTTCTTCTTTGCAATTTTATTTTTACGAACAGCGTGGCTGTGTGACGATGCATATATTACCTTTCGGACTGTAGATAATGCTGTCAATGGATATGGATTGCGTTGGAATGTTAATGAACGTGTTCAGGCATATACCCACCCATTATGGATGTTTCTTCACATCCCCTTCTATGCAATAACTCACGAAATGTTTCTAACAGGTATATTTATTTCGTTCACCGTTTCAATGATGGCAATAATTTTATTTATTTTTGGAGTTGCAAAAACAATTCCGCAAGCAATTATTTCCGCCAGCATATTAGGCTTTTCACGAGCATTTATCGATTACTCCTCATCAGGCTTGGAAAATCCAATGAGCCATGTATTACTCATCTTATTTTTCATTCTATTCCTGAAACAGCAATTTACTATTACCAATTTATTCCTCTTGTCTCTCCTAACCTCCCTTTCAGCCTTAAATCGTCAAGACTGCATTCTATTGTATTTACCCGCTTTAATATTCGCATGGTGGAAAACAGAAAATAAAATAAACGGTTTTATCGTTATTTGTCTGGGATTTGTACCTCTTGGATTATGGGAGTTGTTTTCTATTATCTATTATGGTTTCCCATTTCCAAATACTGCCTATGCAAAATTAGGAACAGGTATTGCAAAAATTGATTTGATAAAACAAGGGGTTTGGTATTACCTGTGGACATGGAAACGCGACTTCATCACCCTATTAGTTTTAATACTCGCTCTTATAATTCCATTTTATAGAAGACAAAAAGAATTATTACCCATGACTTTGGGACTTTTACTTTATTGCATGTATATTCTCTGGATAGGCGGTGATTTCATGGGTGGTCGTTTCTTTTCTGTTCCATTCCTTTTAGCGACAATCATTGTAGTTCAGTACTCACACCTGGATAAATTAAAATACGGAATTCCTGCTATGTGTATATTCATCATAACAAGCCTTGTACAACCCAATGCCCCAATTCGCACAGATTCTACATTCGGAAAAGATATATCCAACTTTAAAGATAATCACGGCATCGGTGATGAGCGAATGTTCTATTTCCAAGTAGCAAGTCTTGCAAAATGGGAACAAGGCAAACCTATGCCATGTAACGCCTTTGCCGACCAGGGTAGACAATATAGAAAAATGAATCAAAGAATAACAAAACTCCATGGTAGTGTCGGTTATCGCGGGTATTTTGCAGGACCCGTTGCACACATTGTAGACCAATATGCACTCTCCGACCCCCTATTAGCACGAATCCCAGCAATATACCGTCCCCAATGGCGAATTGGCCATTTCGCAAGATATGTCCCAGAAGGCTATCTCGAATCCGCAGGAAGCGATGTAAATAAAATAAAAGATGAACAATTAGCAAAATATTTTGACTATTTGAAAATTATTACCCGCAATCCTATATGCTCATGGGAACGTTGGCTAACCATTGTTAAAATGAATTTAGGAATGTACCAATACCTAATAGACAAAGACCGTTACCAATTTCCAAATCTCAAAAAAATGAGCCACGACGAACTTCAAGAAATAGTTACAACAAACCAATCCACAAAAATTTCAGTCCCCAAATACGGCATCGAAGTTCAATTCAACGAAATGAAAAATAACAAAGAAATCGCTATAGAATTAGATTCATTCGACACCTTCATTATCCTATTCTTCAACAACAAAAACTATATCGGAAAAATAACTATCCAACCATTACAAAAGACATTAGAACCCTTCACCAAATACAATATTCACGTGCCGTTTTGGATTCGAAAAAAAGGATATAACGCTCTAAGAATATTCACCTTTCCAGGAGATTCTGAATCTTTAATGAGGGGTATCTATTTCAACTGATTAATCCGATTTGACTTTTAAATATATTTATGTTATAATAATCCCCGCTTTTCATAAAGCATAATGTAACAACATGACCCTGAAAAAAATCCAAAGAAAAAAGATTTCAGGGAGTGTTATCAAAAAGTTGAAAAAATCGTTATACATATGCTATAATAAAAAGTGGCTTTGTCTAAAAAAGTGACTGGGGTATTTTAGAGTAAAATCCCCGTCAATTTGACAAAGCAATCACAGTTAAATTATAATATGTGAGATGATACGGGGTAAGAGACAAAAACTGTCTCTCTACCAGTGTCCATACCGACACGGACACGATACGCTCTATGAAAATTGAATACGATGCATGTCGTTGCAAAACGGTCTTGCGAAATAAAATGAATTTGAGTACTCCGGTCAATCGTCCGAAAGGACAACGGAGGCCAAGAAAATAACTCTTCGAAACTTAAGGCTCGGTAGCCGTGAGGCACAAACCGAACCCCTTAAAATAAGTTTGAATGGAGAGTTTGATCCTGGCTCAGAACGAACGCTGGCGGCAGGCTTCATACATGCAAGTCGAGCGGTAAGGTCCCTTCGGGGACCCTAGAGCGGCGAACGGGTGAGTAACAGGTGGATAACCTGCCTTTGGGTGGGGGATAACACTGCGAAAGCGGTGCTAATACCGCATGTGGTTGCCTTTTCATATGAATAGGCAAAGAAAGATGCTCAAAAGGCATCGCCCAAAGATGGGTCCGCCCCCCATTAGCTTGTTGGTAGGGTAACGGCCTACCAAGGCGACGATGGGTAGCCGAGCTGAGAGGTTGGTCGGCCACACTGGAACTGAGACACGGTCCAGACACCTACGGGTGGCAGCAGTAGGGAATATTGGACAATGGGCGAAAGCCTGATCCAGCCATGCCGCGTGAGGGATGAAGCCCTTCGGGGTGTAAACCTCTTTTCTGGGGGATGAAAAAGACGGGTAGGAAATGACCCGTCCTTGACAGTACCCCAGGAATAAGGAACGGCTAACTCCGTGCCAGCAGCCGCGGTAAGACGGAGGTTCCAAGCGTTGTTCGGATTGACTGGGCGTAAAGGGAGCGCAGGCGGTTGGGTAAGTCTAAAGTGGAAGCCTGGGGCTTAACCCCAGAAGTGCTTTAGATACTGCCCAGCTTGAGTATGCCAGAGGAAAGCGGAATTCAGGGTGTAGCGGTGAAATGCTTAGATATCCTGAGGAACACCGGTGGCGAAAGCGGCTTTCTGGGGCATTACTGACGCTCAGGCTCGAAAGCGTTGGGAGCAAACAGGATTAGATACCCTGGTAGTCCACGCCCTAAACGTTGTGCACTAGGTGTGGGAGGTATCGACCCCTTCCGTGCCGAAGCTAACGCATTAAGTGCACCGCCTGGGGAGTACGGTCGCAAGGCTGAAACTCAAAGGAATTGACGGGGGCCC